>DLYC01000184.1:14988-15319 GCA_003447895.1 Lachnospiraceae bacterium
TGGCTCCTCGCAGGACCTCTTTGTGTACCTTCCTGAAGAGCTACACTAAATGTCCTGCATCTGTCTCTGTATCCATTTCATGAGCACTGTTACGATATATCCCTGCTCCTTATCTGTCAGTTCCCTTCCTTTTGGGATCCCGTGCCATTTAAAGAGGCACCCCCTGCAGCATGTTGCCGTCGCGTGCTGCGCGATGAAGACAGGATGGCCGTTCGGTGCGCCCCGCATTGGTGTCTGGCTGCCGTCATTTTTGGGCTCCGCAGGGGCAAGGCGCCGCTGTATGATCTCAGCCGCATGCCTTCGTATGGTGTCCATTCCTTTCTCCCGGATG
>DLYC01000219.1 GCA_003447895.1 Lachnospiraceae bacterium
TCTCCATCACTTTGTGGGCTGTGACTTCCGCTATGTCTACGGGGAGCTGGAAAAAAGATTTCCGGATATCACTTTCTTAAGGGGCTGGATGGACCCGATCATGCAAAAGACAGGCCCCACGCCGGATCAGAAGCTGAGAAAGGCGATGATGGACATCCTGGAGCGGCCGTCCGTAAAGACAGGAGGCACCGCGCTTCTGGGAGACATTTATCCGCTGGACCCCGAAAGCGAACTCATGAAACTGATCAAGGCCTCGGACCGGAAAAAGGGCACCGCGTCCCTTCCGCTCCAGATCCAGGACTGCCTCACGCTTTCAGACTACGGAAGCCTCGCTTCCAGGGATATCCTGATCACGCGAAGTTACCTGGCTTCAGGATCCGTCCGACAGACAGCGCGGAGACTGGGGGCCGAGGCCCTGTATCTTCCGGCCGCCATGGGCTATGAAGAGATCGGCGGACTGATCCGGAAAGCCGCGAAGGCGCTTGACGTCACCTGTGAGGAGGCGGGGATCGATCCCGACGCGGAAGAGGCACGCTGTGACAGGGCCTTTGCGGAACTTCTGAGCCTTGTCGGGGACACGCCGATCGCGATCGACGCGGTTTCTGTGCAGAGGCCGCTCGGACTTGCCCGCTATTTGACAGAGCGCGGTTTTTCGGTAAAAGAGATCTATCTGGACGCCGTCTCCGCCGAGGAGGAGCCGGATTTCAAGTGGCTGAGAGACTATGCGCCGCAGGTCCTTCTGTGCAGCACGATCCACACAAACGGAAGACTCCTTCACGCTAAGAGACTGGGAAGTGACCATCAGAGCTTTCTGGCCATAGGCCCCAAGGCGGCCTGGTTCTGCGGAACAGGGCACTTTGTCAATATCATTGACAACGCCGGGATGTGGGGCTATGACGGGATCCGGAAGCTGGCGGCCCTCATGGAGGACGCCTATCGGAAGGAGAAGGACACGCGGGACCTTGTGCCCCGCAAGGGACTGGGATGCGGGAGCTTTCTTTTCTAACGGCCGTGGGAGCAGCTTTTGAAGCGTGAAGACATCGATCGCAGTCATCGAGGCGGCTCTTTCCGCACGCGCAGAAAAGGAAAAACTCACTGTTCACAGGAAAGGGAGGTGTGTATGAGACAGACATACAGAATCCTGCCGGTCTATACGGGGGATGTGTCGGGCGTTTGTTCCGCCCTCTACGAGCTGGGCGGAATGACGGTGATGCATGACCCCTCGGGATGCAATTCCACTTACAATACGCACGACGAGACGAGGTGGTATGACCGGGACAGCCTGATCTTTCTGTCAGGCCTGTGCGAGCCGGACGCAGTGCTCGGAAATGATGAAAAACTGATCGAAGACGTCGTAAGCGCCGCCGAATCCTGCAGCCCTCTCTTTATTTCGCTCTGCAACTCGCCGATCCCGTATCTCACCGGCACAGACTTTGCAGGGATCAGCCGTGTGATTGAGCAAAAGACCGGGATCCCGACCTTTTATGTGCCCACAAACGGAATGCACGACTATGTGACCGGCGCCGGACTTGCCTTTTCTATGCTTGCCCGCAAATTGTTCGGAGAAAGCGAAGGCGCAGTCCGAAGGGAGCGCACCGTCAATGTACTTGGCATGACGCCTCTGGATTTTGGCAGTCCAAAGAGCGCGGAATCGATCCGGGAGCTTCTTGCGGAAGAGGGCTGGAAGGCCGGATCGGTCTGGGCCATGGGAAGTTCTCTTGGACAGATCAAAAATTCGGGAAGCGCTTCGGTCAATCTTGTTGTCTCGGCAGCGGGCCTTGGTGCCGCCAAGGTCTTAAGAGAGAAGTTCGGAACGCCCTGGGTCTGCGGGATGCCGGCCGGCGGGCAGATGAAAAGCCTTTCCCGGGAACTGGAGAGAGCTGAGGCAGAGGATTTGTGCGGATGCGCCTATATCCGGGAAGAGGGACAGGATAAAGAGCGGGAAGAGGCGCCCGATCTCATCGTGATCGGAGAGCCTGTGAGCGCATGCAGCATTGCCGGCCTTTGCGAGGCGCAGGGAATGAAGACAAAGGTGATCGCGTCCACGGAGGGGAGCGAAGGGCTGATCCGGAGCGGGGACCTGATCTGCAGAGGCGAGGAGGAAGCGGAAGACGCGCTCTCAAAGCTCTGCCGAAAGGGGACAAAGGTGATCGCCGATCCTCTGTACCGGTATGTGCTTCCGCCGGAGGCTGAGCTTGTCCCGCTCGCGCATCTGGCCTTTTCGGGGAGACTGTACAGAAGCCGTTTTACCGATCCGTTCGACAGGGATTTTACTGACAAGCTGTTCCGGGGAATAGGGAGTGAAAAATGAGTCTTAACAAAGCGCCGTCCGGCGAGAGAGTACATATCGGATTTTTCGGAAGAAGAAATGCCGGAAAGTCCAGCCTTGTCAATGCTGTGACAGACCAGGAGATCTCCGTCGTCTCCGAGGTAAAGGGCACGACCACGGATCCCGTGAGCAAATCGATGGAACTTCTGCCGCTGGGGCCGGTAGTCATGATCGACACGCCGGGATTTGATGACGAGGGAGCGCTTGGGGAAAAGCGCGTGATGCGCGCCAAAAGAGTGTTAAACCGAACGGACCTGGCCGT
>DLYC01000275.1:0-6695 GCA_003447895.1 Lachnospiraceae bacterium
CTCTTGGGCTTGGAGAAGTCGAAGTTGGCCTCGAAGATCTCGTTGGTCTTGAGGTTGATTCCGTTCATCTTGCGGTGCTCTGCACTGGGCATATATTTTACGACATCATCGAGCAGTGTGTAGACGCCGCGGCAGATGATGCTGGCGCCCATCTCTACGGGAACGATGGAGCCGTCGAGAACCTGGGACCTGACTGCGGATCTGATCTCTCCCTCGGAGAAAATGTCTCCCTCAAAATAACGCTCCATGAACTCTTCACTTGTCTCTGCGACTGTCTCCATAAGAGTGTCGCGGTAATTCTCAAGATATTCCTGGCTGTAATCGGGCACGTCGCACTCTACAGCTTCCTTATCTTTCCATCTGTATGCCTTCTCGGCAATTACATTGACATATCCCGCAAACTTCTCGTTCTCACGGAAGGGGAAGTTGAAGGGAGCGATCTTCTTGCCATACATCTCGGAAAGCTTCTCGACTACGGAGCGGTAGGAGACATTGTCGATATCCATATCACTTACATAGAACATTCTGGGAATGTTGTATTTTTCACACAGTTCCCATGCTCTCTCCGTACCGACTTCGACACCGGCCTTGCCGGAAATAACAATGATGGCTGCATCAGCAACGCTGATAGCTTCCTCGACTTCACCCACGAAGTCAAAGTATCCGGGAGTGTCCAGAATGTTGATCTTGCAGTCCTGCCACTCGATCGGAATTACAGAAGTCTTGATTGAGAATCCTCTCTTCTGCTCCTCCTTTGTGAAGTCGCTGACTGTGTTTCCGTCTTCGACCTTGCCCATTCTGGAAGTCAGCCCTGCCAGGTAGCACATAGCCTCTGCCAGAGTAGTCTTCCCGGCGCCGCCGTGACCCAGAAGAACGACATTTCTGATCTTATCGGTTGTATAAACTTTCATTTCCAGACCTCCACTATACCTAAAATTAGAGCATTTGCCGTGAAGCAGCATGCGCCACAACAAACAGTCCAGTATATTTTAACAATTCTCACACTTCTTTACAAGCAATATATCATGAAAATTGTCGAAACGAGTTTATGGTGCCAGGCACCATAAACTTTCTGTAAACAGAGTTTATAAAAATTTAATGGTGCCAGGCACCATAAAATTTGCGCATAATAAACGGTGCCGGGCACCATAGGGGCCCGGCACCGGCTGTGTCTTTGATCAGCGTCCGAAGAGTGTATTGAGGATTCCGCGCCCGAGGCTTGCGCCGAGATTTCCTCCGAGTGTCTGTCCGAACTTTCCTCCGATCGTATTGCCGACCGTCTTTCCGACTTCTCTTCCCACAGTGCCTGCCACTGTGCTTCCGACAGACTTGGCCGCGCGCTTCTTGGCCGCCGCCTCCTTTTCAGCCTGTCTCTGCGCCTCTTTCTCCGCCTTTTCAGCCGCTCTCTGCGCCTCTCTCTCCGCCTTCTCAGCCTCCTTCTGGGCGGCCCTGGCGGCAGCCGCTTCCTCTTTTTCTTTCTGCTTGGCCAGCGCCGCGGCCTCCTTGGCTTCCTGCGCCTCTTTTCTCAGCCTCTCTGCCTCCGCCTCTTTCTCCAGTCCCAGTCTCTCCAGGATCTCGAAGGCGGATTCGGGATCTACCCCTTCCGCGTATTTGGGATAGAGAACACTCGCCCTGATCGCGGCCTCTCTCTCGTAGTCGCTGACTGAGCCCATGCGGCTCTGAGGCGGAAGGACCCTCGATTTTTGCGCGATGCCCGGTGTGCCGTCCTCCTGGAGGAAGGAGATCACCGCCTCGCCGGTTCCCAGCTCCATGATCGTATCATAGGTGTTGAAGGCCGGATTCTCGCGGAAGGAGTCGGCGGCCGCCTTCACTGACTTCTGGTCGGCAGGCGTATAGGCGCGCAGCGCGTGCTGGATCCGGTTGCTGAGCTGCGCAAGCACGCCGTCCGGAATATCTCTGGGGTTCTGCGTACAGAAGTAGACGCCGACGCCCTTGGAGCGGATGAGCTTTACGACCTGCTCTATTTTCTCAAGGAGGGTCTTGGGCGCGTCATTAAACAGAAGGTGCGCCTCGTCAAAGAAGAAGACCATCCTGGGCTTTTCGGGATCGCCGACTTCGGGAAGCTTTTCAAACAGATCCGAGAGCATCCACAGAAGGAACGTGGAGTAGAGCCTTCCGCTGTTGATAAGGCTCTGGCTGTCCAAAATATTGATCATGCCTTTCCCGTCCACCGTCGTGATCAGGTCATTGATATTGAGGGCGGGCTCTCCGAAGAAAGTCTCGCCGCCTTCGATCTCCAGCGCCACGACCGCGCGAAGGATCGCTGCTATGGAAGCCGGGCTCATCTTTCCGTATTCAGCTTCGTACTCCTTGTGGTTGTGATTTACGTGGTTGAGCATCGCCTTCAGGTCCTTCGAGTCGATCAGAAGAAGGCCGTTGTCATCCGCGATCTTAAAGACTATAGAGAGAATATTGCTCTGCAGTTCATTGAGCCTTAATATACGCGCAAGAAGGAGCGGTCCCATCTCCGAGATCGTTGTTCGAAGCTGTATGCCGTTCTGTCCGTAGATATCCCAGAAGGTGACGGGATATCCCTGATACCGGAATCCGTTCTCCGAGAGCCTGAATCTCTCGATCCGGGCCCGCATATCCTCGCTGTCGGTCCCGGGTGCCATCATACCCGCAATGTCTCCCTTGACATCGGCCAGAAATACAGGGACACCCATATCGCTGAAAGCCTCAGCCATGACCCGCAGGGTGACCGTCTTTCCGGTTCCTGTCGCGCCCGCGATCAGGCCGTGCCTGTTTGCCTTACGGGGTAAGAGATATATTTCCTCATCTGCATCATTTAATGCCAGCCAGACTTTTCCATCCTTATACAATTTGCTTCCCTCCATTCACAACATCGCCGGTTAGTGCTGCGCCGGGATCTGCCGGCCTCATCTGGTGCTGCGGAAGATCCTGCTGCCTCTTAGTATACACTAAAAACATTGATGGTTGCCATATTTTATGGTAAAGTACTTAATTAGCATTTATCAGGATTTCATAAGACCAATAAACACAAGTAAGCATGAATAAGAATTTGATCAGAATCTCCGCGTTCCTCCTGATCAGCTGCCTTCTTCTGTCTGCCGCGTCGCTCCTTTTTGACGGCGGCTACTGGTTTTCGAAGGGCTGGATCTACGACAGAACGTCAAGGTATGCCGCCTTCTCCGAGGAGACGCCGCAGCAGATCGATGTCCTGAACCTGGGGGACAGCCTCAGCATCTGCGCGATCACGCCGCCGGAGCTCTACCGGGACTACGGCATCACCGCCTACAATCTCGGAATGGATATGCAGTGGCCTGTCCAGTCCTATTACGCGCTAAAGCACGCGCTCAAAACACAGACGCCCAAGGTGGTCCTCCTCGAGACCAACGACATCTTCTATGACAACACGCTGATCGCGGAGTGCGAGAAGACTCTCTCGGAGTTTCTGCAGTACCACTTTCAGTTCCTGAGATTCCACAATCTCTGGAAGATCCCCTTTAAGTACAGAAGCATCCGGACCTACTTCAAGGGCTATACGATCAATGAAGCCGGCTGCCACTACACCTGGGACAAGGGCTACACGTTTGACAACACGGAGCGCTATCCCTACACGAAGCAGCAGCTTCTGCAGCTGCTCCGGATCCGGAAGCTCTGTGAGGACAACGGGATCCGCCTGGTACTCTACAGCTCCGCTTCCATCCAGAACTATTACACGATGCGAAAGCACAATACCCTAAACGATTTCGTCAGGGACTACGGTTTTGAATTCATCGATGCCAATTCCGATCTGGACATCGTCGGCATCGACTGGAACACCGACACATGGGACAACGGCGACCACCTCAATCTCCTGGGCGCGAGAAAAATGACCGCTTACCTCGGAAACTACCTGAGTAAGGAGTGCGGTCTCACCGACCACCGGGGCGACCCCTTCTACAGGAACTGGGACGACATGCTCCCCGTCTACGATGAGGAAGTCAGGAAGATGGAGGGAAAGACCTACGCCGATCTGGAGAAGGAACTCGGGTTTCCGAAATACTGACGCCCGCCCCTTTTCCGCGGCAGGTTTCCCGATCCTTTTCACAGAAGTAAAATAAAGCCAAAAAATCGCCGGCCCAGTGGTCCTTCTGCGGAACCATCAGGCCGGCGGTCTTTCATTTACTGTACTCTGGTTTGCAGTCTTAAGGGCAGATTAGAGATCCTGCTCTTTTTTTGACTGCTCCTACTCTTCTTTTTTCTTCTCTCTTTCCTTCTGCTTCTGCCACTTCAGCTCGTTCTTGATATCCTGGAAGCTCTTTCCTTCCATATCCTTGACCAGCTGGTCGTATTCGACGATCTCCGCCTCCCAGTCGGCGTAGGCCGGATCTCCTCTGTGATCGGCCAGATCCGTGTTCTCCTTCAGGTAATTTCCCAGGTAGGTGACGACCTTGACAGCGCCCGACAGATTCATATGGTCGCCGCCGTCGTTGGTGTTCCACTCCCAGTCGATCCCGATATTCTTCGCTTCCTGGTTCAAGTCCAGATATTTTATTCCGTACTCCTTGGCGAACGATTCCAGCGTGTGGATCCTGTCCCAGTTGTAATTGTAGGCGGAAGGCATGCTGTAGAGAATGATCTCGATCCCTCTCTCATCGCAGAACTTCTTGATGCGCTCAAAATAGTAGCGGTTAAAATCCGGAATATCCGACCTGCTGTTTCCCTCAAGCTTCTGGTCCAGATAATCGATGGGGCCGTAATAGCCTCCTACATTCTGGTTTACCGTATAACCTCTGTGATAGATCATGACACCCGGTCCCTCCACGAAGGGCTTCCAGATGCTGTGATACTTCAGAAAAGCAAATCTGTGGTACAGGGGCTGCGAGATGACCATCTGCGCGTCCTGATTAAAGGAGTAGCGGAACAGGATCAGGGACTCCAGGAGCAGATACTTGGGATTCTGCTTCGCGCAGTCCTCAATGACCGCGTAATAGGCCTCCGGCATCCGGATTCCGTCCGCGCCGATATTAAAAGAGGTAAATCCCTTCTGCCTGTACAGCTCCATCGGGGTAAATCCCGCAAGGCTGAGGCTGTCCCCCATATTGAACACATCGATCGTGTTCTCGGGCTGTTCCATCATCTGCACCGTTCTGGCGTTCCTGTTCTGGATCAGTTTTTGATCAAACCACTTCTCCACGGTCATCATGCCGGAGAGTATGATCAGGACCAGAAGAAAGATAGCGCCGAACAGCACGAGTTTTCCGATATTTTTCTTCTTTTTACTCGTCATATCAGAACCCCGCATAGATCAGGTCAACGGGCTGATAGCCTGTGCCGTACGCACCGAACAAGAGGATCGTGAAGATGAGCAGATAGTACACACACCACTTAAAGGGCGTGCGCGCCCTCAGGATCTTTCCTCTCACATCCACACCGTGCTCCTTGAGATATCCGACGATCCAGACAACGATACTTCCGGCGACGATCGCGCACACATCTCCGAATGTGATCGCATCCGGGAAGTGCTTCCAGAGCGCGCTGATATGGAAGTTCTGGAACATACTGAAGAACATGTGGAATCCGGCTCTGAGATTGACCGCATTGAAGAAAAGTTCTCCGGTAAAGATAATGATCCAGGTCTTTAAGATCCTCAGCGTCTTAAACCAGGAGGCGTTGGGATCGATGCCGAGCAGCTTGTTTCTCTTCTCCTTGAAGGGCTCCAGCATGACGCCGAGGAGCAGGATGACAAAATAGTACATGCCGTAGAACAAGTACTTCCAGCCTGCGCCGTGCCAGACACCCGTGGCCACCCAGACGGGGAAGAGCGCCATTGCGGAAGTCCCGACCATTGCCCAGTATTTGCCGAATTTCTTTCTGGCCATTTTGTTCCAGTTCTTGACAAATGAAGAGACGGTGATCGGATAGAACACATAGTTCTTAAACCAGTTTCCGAGGCTCATATGCCAGCGGCGCCAGAATTCGGCCGCGCTCTGGGCGGAGAAGGGCTGGTTGAAGTTCTCGGGAATCGTCACGCCGAAGATCTTGCCGCATCCGATGACAATGTCGATACTGCCGGAGAATTCCATGTAGAGCTGGACCGTATAGGAGACGGCCATCAGAATGATAAAGCTTCCGTGGTAATTGTCATAATTGGGATACAGATAGTTCGTCAGGTAGCTGAGTCTGTCCGAGACGACCATTTTCTTGAAAAGACCCCAGATGATGCGGAGAAAACCCTCGTTGAGGTTCGCCATGTTGATGGGATCCCCTTTAAAAAGGTCCTCTGACGTATCGGGATATCTCGCGATCGGTCCCTCCATGATCTGCGGGAAAAAGCTGAGGAACAGGCACATCTTGCCGAGGTGCTTCTCAGCCTCGTATCTCTCCCAGTAGACATCCGCCATATAGCCCACAGCTTCCAGGGTATAGAAAGAAATACCCATCGGGAACATGACTTTGGCCATAGGAAGCGCCGCGCCGAGCTTTCCCAGAAGGATATTCGCGTTCTGCGCGACGAAATTGTAATAGTTTACATAGAATAAAATGCCCAGCAGAACAAGGACTCCCAGTCTGAGTACCCTGACTCTTTTTTTCTGAAAGTCCTCTTTAACAGCCTTTTTCTCTTTTCTGTCCGAACATTCGGCCTGTTTGTCACTGCATTCTCTGCTCAGCTTGTCCATCTGCTTCCCGATCCACCAGGTAAAGGCAGATGTCAGGAACAGAAGAAT
>DLYC01000275.1:6808-7466 GCA_003447895.1 Lachnospiraceae bacterium
TTTACGCGGTACCAGCTGGTATATGATCATCACAAGAGGCAGGAAGACCAGCAGGTACATATTGGTGTATATGGCCATTTAATCAGTTCTCCTGAAGTCTCTGAATCATCGCCCACAATGACTTTGCCGAATTGAAGTTCTCTGCTGTCATCTCAGCCGCGTCGATCTCGATGTCAAACTTATCTTCGATCTCACCGACCAGGGTGATGATTGCAAAAGAGTCAAGAATATGATCGTCGATCAGTGCTGTCTCTTTCTCATAATCTACAGAGTCGTCAATATCTCTCAGGATCTCCAGTAATTCTTCCATTTCTTCCTCCATTCTTTTTACAGATCAAAAGATCTTAATTTACAGTAACATGACTATCATACCGTATTTGGGGCAAAACTGCCACCGTCAACTTACAAAAAGCCTCGGCACCTTTCAATATTTTGCCATATTGAGCGTATAGGTCTGGATCTGCGTCCTCACAGGGATAAATCCTTCCTCCTCGCCGTACAGAGCGACAGCCGGAAGCTCATGGCTGAGGAACAGGCTCATCCCCTCATAGACGCTGTAGGCCCCGGTCTTACAGAAGACGATCCGGTCCCCGAGTCCGATCGCGGCGGGAAAGCTCCTGCACAGAACGTCGTTCATGGTGCAGAGAGACCCGTAGAT
>DLYC01000275.1:7617-12595 GCA_003447895.1 Lachnospiraceae bacterium
ATCTGGTGGATGCCGCCGTCCACAAGGCAGACCGCATTCCCATTATTTTCCTTGATGTCGAGCGCAGTCGTCACGTAGTATCCGCACTCCGCCGCGTAGGCTCTTCCCATCTCGACGGTCACGATCCCCTTCCACTTCATCTCTCTGACCCGGCTTACGAACTTCTCAAGGTTTTCGGGGTCGCGAAGGTCCTCGTCCTTTTTCTGGTCCTCGAAGTAGGAAACCGCGAAGCCGGTCCCATACTCAAGCTCCGGGACTGTGAAGCCCGCTTCCTTCTCAAGCCTTTCGAAGAATTCATCCAGCATCTTCAGCTCTTTCTCATGCTTGGAGAGCTTTTTCTTCTGGGTTCCCGAGAAGAAATGAATTCCCGCGAACTCGATAAAGGGATACTGCTCTCTGTTCGAGATCAGCCCGATGATCGTATCCTCGTCCATGCCGAACTGGCTCTTGTTGGTGAGCCTTGGATACACTCTCAGCGTCTTTTGGTTCTTTGCCGCCCACTCGGAGAGCATCTTCAGCTGAAGCGGGGATTCCGCTGTGTACCGCGCTTTGTCCTGTCCGTATTCCAGGATCTCCATAATATCTTCCCGGATCTTGAGGACACCCGAAATATAGAGCTTTTCCGCGGCGATCCCAAGGTCGCGGCAGATCCTGAATTCTCCCATGGAGCACACTTCGATCCGCTCCACCTGACGGGACATCTCCAGCGTAAGGAAGGGATTGGTCTTCATCGAATAGGTAAGCCCGATCTCGTCCCGGAACGCGTCCCGAAATCTCTGTACGCGGTCCCTGATGCAGTCAAGATCGAACAGATAGAGGGGCGTTCCGAACCTGTCGGCCGCTTCCCTGATTTTACTGATTTCCATTAGGTCTCCTCTCTCATTTGGATGCCAGAAGGGAGCGGAAATAGGCCCTGTCGATCTTTCCGTTCTTGTTGTAGGGCATCTCCTCCACCTGATTGATCCTGCCCGGCACCATGTAGGCCGGCACCTTCTCCTTGAGTCTGATCCTCACCTCTTTGGGTTCGATCTCCCCTGTATACCAGCAGACGATCCTGTTCTTGGGCTCATCGAACAGGCACACCGCGCGCCCGACGCCGTCCAGCGCCATGAAGTTGGTCTCGATCTCCTCAAGCTCGATGCGGTGGCCCATGTGCTTGATCTGGAAGTCTCCCCTTCCGGCAAAATAGAGCTGGCCGTCTGTCCCGAAGGAAGCGAGGTCTCCCGTCTTATAGACGCGCTGCTTCTCTCCGTCGAGGTCATAGAGAATAAACTGTTTCGCGGTCTGCTCGGGATTGTTGTAATAGCCGATCGCCAGTGACTCTCCCGCGCAGCAGATCTCTCCGGGCGTTCCGGGCTCTGTGATCCTGTTTCCCTCTTCGTCCATGAGGAAAACAGTTCTTCCGGGGAAAGCGCCTCCGATGGGCAGCTTGTCCGTCTTCTCAAACTTCCTGTCGATCCGGTAATAGGTGCAGTTGCAGGTGATCTCCGAGGGGCCGTAGAGGTTTACATACTCTGTATCCGGAAGGGCCGCCTGCCAGATCTGCAGGTGCTTGATCGGCATGACCTCTCCGCTGAACATGATCATCCTTACCTTCTCGGGAACTCTGTAGCGAAGTCCCTTGAGGCCGGAGACGATGCAGAGCGCCGATACAGCCCAGATCAGGACTGTGACATTCTTGTCACACAGATAGTCGAGGAGCCTGGGCGGTGTGCTGAAGAACTCCCTGGGGATCAGGACGACTTCCGCGCCCGTAAACATCGCGGAGTACAGGTCCTTGACCGATACATCAAAGTCAAAGGGCGCCTGGTTTCCGATGACATCGTCCTTCCCGATCCCGAAGATCTTCGTGAAGTGCCCGATGAAGTCGATGACAGACTTGTGACCCACGACAATCCCCTTGGGATTTCCCGTGGAGCCGGAAGTAAAGACGCCGTAGAGCGGGTCCTCCCCCTTCATCTGCGCGCGGATCCCGGCGAGCTTTTCAGACGCTCCCTCCGCGTGGGCTCCTGCTTCCTTATAGAGTTCTTCGAGAAAGAGGATCTCACCGGTATACCCGGAAGCCGCAAGCTGCTCTCTTCTCGCCTCGTCCACAACGACGATCTTCGACTCCAGAACCTCCAGGATCTTGCGGATCCTCTCCGGGGGCTGCTCCGGGTTTACACTTACGTAAAAACCGCCCGCGTAAGCGACGCCGTACATGCAGCACAAAGTCGCCGTGCTCTTCTCCGCTAGGATGGCGACGGGCTCCTTTCTCCCGATCCGGTCGGCCAGAATTGCGCCGATTCCTCTCGCTGTCTCCGCCAGTTCTGTATAAGTAAGGCATGTCACTCCGTCATCGACTGCCGGTCTTGTGCCGTATTCGCGCTCCGTAAGTTCCAGCCTGTCAAGTACTGTTTCCAAATCCTGTTCTCCTTCCCGTCCGATCGTGATGATCCGACATTTCCCGTTTGAATTATGCCTGCGGTGCGGTCTGACGCGCCGCCTGCAGAAGCGGGGGGATTTTCCCGCCTGAGTTAAAAAATAGTCTCTATAGAGTATTTTGGCAAGTCAAATCTTTGATCTGTACCTGTTTAAGTACCTTTTTCGCGCCTTGCCTTCGCAAGGAGCGTCAGAACCAGCCGTGCTCCCTGCAGACTCTGTAGATGCCGTCCTCCGTATTGGCGGGGGCCACTTCATCGGCCGCGGCCTTGAGCGCGGGATGTCCGTTTCCCATTGCGATCTTGTAAAATTCAGGCGCAAACATATCCAGATCATTCGTATCATCCCCGAAGACCACGACATTGGACGGGTCTCCGCCCGTAAGTTCGAGCATCCGGAGGATCCCCCTCTTCTTCTGATCCTGCTGCACCAGCATGTATTCGGGTTCAAACCACAGATGGCCCAAAGGCTTTACGGAGGGGAGGATCCCGAGGAGTTCTTCCTCGCGCATCTCGGGAATCGAGATGTACATCTTGTAGATGACACCTCTCTCCCGCGGATCATACCTCTCATCGATCACATAGGTCGTGGGCTCCTTTCGGATGCCCGCCTGGTCGTAGAATTTGAAATCTTTCGCGATGACCCGGTCGGAGTCCTCATCCGCAACCAGTACGCCGTAGCCCTTGGAGAGCGCCTCCTCATAGAGGGCCAGCGCGTTTTCAAACACCAGAGGGCTGTTCTCCACAAGCTTTTTGCCGATCACGATCGCCATGCCGCCGTTACAGACCATATTGTCAAATCCGTTGGCGTCGAAGAACTTCCTGGCTTTGTAGTGTGCCCTTCCGGTATTGATGGCGACGAAATGTCCGGCGGCCCGCAGCTTTTCCAATGCTTCGGCCGCGGAGGGAACGATGATCCCCGTATACCTGTCTGTAAGCGTTCCGTCTATGTCAAAAAAGAAATATTTTCTGGTCATTGCGCGGTTCCTCTCCGGGTGCGGGGCGAAGCTCACCCTCTGATGCTGTGATAGTCTTCCTGAAGCTTTTCGTAGAAACGGGTGTTATTAAAGGTGGCAAAATAGTCCATTTCCGTCTCGGCTCTCCGGATTTCCTGAACGGTCCCGTCCTCTTTGAGAAGGAGCTCCGCGCTGCGGAGTCTTCCGTTGTAGTTGTATCCCATGGCAAATCCGTGGGCGCCCGCGTCGTGAATAAAGAGATAATCGCCCATGTCGATCTTGGGAAGAAGACGGTCCACCGCGAATTTGTCATTGTTTTCGCAAAGAGAACCGGTCACATCGTACATGTGGTCCCTGAGCTCGTCTTCCTTTCCGAGAACCGTGATGTGGTGATAAGCGCCGTACATGGCGGGTCTCATGAGGTTGGACGCGCAGGCGTCGACACCGATGTACTCTTTATAGATATGCTTTTCATGGATCGCTTTCGTCACAAGGGCTCCGTAAGGGGCCAGCATGAAGCGTCCCATCTCACAGTAGATCGCGACATCTCCCATGCCTTTGCTCCGGAGGACCGCGTCATAGACTTCCTTTACACCCTCTCCGATCACCTCGATATCATTGGGCGTATCGTAAGGCGAATAGGCGATTCCGACTCCGCCGGAGAGATTGACAAAGGCGATGTGCACGTCAAAGGTATCGTGGATCTCCGCCACCAGTTCGAACAGCTGCGCGGCCAGCATCGGATAATACTCGTTTGTCACCGTGTTGCTGGCAAGGAAAGCGTGGATCCCGAAGTGCCTGACGCCCTTCTCTTTCAGGATCCTGACGCCCTCGAAGAGCTGCTGCTTGGTAAATCCGTACTTGGAGTCGCCGGGGTTGTCCATGATTCCGTTGGACATCCGAAAGACGCCGCCCGGGTTGTAGCGAAGGCTCATGGTCTCCGGAAACTTACCGCCGAGGATCTTCTCGAGAAACGGGATGTGCGTGATGTCGTCCAGGTTGATGATCGCGCCGAGCTTTGCCGCGTAGGCGTACTCCTCGGCCGGTGTGTCGTTGGAAGAGAACATGATGTGCTTTCCGTCCGCTCCGACAGCGTCTGCCAGCATCAGTTCTGCCAGCGACGAGCAGTCAAATCCGAAATCATAGTCGTTGAAGATCTCCATGATATAGGGATTTGGCGTGGCTTTTACGGCAAAATACTCACGAAATCCGGGGTTCCATGCAAATGCC
The DNA here is from genome assembly GCA_003447895.1 of Lachnospiraceae bacterium. Classification (GTDB taxonomy): domain Bacteria; phylum Bacillota; class Clostridia; order Lachnospirales; family Lachnospiraceae; genus CAG-791. The sequence continues at coordinate 12,224 of DLYC01000275.1, forward strand.
TTCTTCACTGCTTCAGCATTGGCCCGTATTCCTTTTTCATCATACAGATAAAAGGGGGTCGGCCAGGTTCTCGCGATCTCTTCGGCTTTTTCTCTGGTGATATAGGGTACTTTTTTCATGCTTTCCTCCAATTGATTGAGGGAGTCTCGCTCTCCCGGTTTTATGTTTGCGCGGTCAGATCTGCCAGTCGATCGGCGTCTCCCCGTGTGCTTCCAAAAATTCATTGCAGCGGCTGAAATGCCTGCATCCGAAGAACCCTCTGTAAGCGGACAGAGGACTTGGGTGCGGGGCCTTGAGGACCAGATGCCGGGGATTTGTCACCATGACCGCTTTGGTCTGCGCGGGGGTTCCCCAGAGCATGTAGACGATGGG
>DLYC01000096.1 GCA_003447895.1 Lachnospiraceae bacterium
CTTAAGTCGTGTGAGGCTTCACAAGGAACACAGAAAAGACAGAAGGACCGACAACAGCTGATTTGTATTGAAGAGGCAAGCATGAAAAAAGGAATGAAAAAAACGGCCATGAAGAAAATGATCAGTCCCTGGCAGAAGAGAAGAGTGAGCAGGGGTTTTTCGGGTGTTCTGGCGCCTGCCTACGCGACATCCGGCCGGGGCTCTGCCCCGCGGGCAAAACGCTCGGCGCGCAGCAGGACCTTTAAGAGAGCGACCTTCAATTTCATGGATACCCGGTATCCGGGCGACAAGAAGGGACGCGGGCCGCTGCCCACCGGGACATCGAAGAGCAGACCGGAGAGATCCGGCGGCAGTTCTTTTTACGGGAGTGAGAGGAACGGCGGCAGTTCCTTTTTGAACAGGGACAGCTTCGGCCGCCATGACCGCGGTCCGGTCAGACACAGAGACTTCCCCTGGCTGCCTGCGATCGCCATTTATGTCTGCATCCTCCTGCTGGGGGCCTTTCTCCCCGGATTCCTGGGAGGAAGAATGAAGAGTGGCAGTAACAGCGGCACGTCGGCAGCTCCCATCGCCGGCAACGATGTCACGGATGTGAGCGCAGCGGCCGGAAACGTGGCGGCGGACGACGGGGTAATCGTGACCCGCACGCCCGGACCCGGCGCGCAGAATGTGCAGAACGCGGACGGAACCGTCTATGCCCCTCAGGCGGCAGGACTGCAGGGTCAGAATGTTCCGCTGGCAGAGCCTGTGCAGGCCGGCGGGGTACCTGTGATCGATGTGGAATCCGTCACACTGGCCGCGGACACCTCCTGGATGCGGCAGGGGGAGATGGTCCAGATGTATGCGGACGTCGTTCCCTCGAACGCCACCTACCCGGCGCTCACCTGGAGCTCCAGCAATGAAAACGTCGCGAGGGTTTCACAGAGCGGCGCAGTCACCTCCTACGGAGGCGGTAATGTGATCATCTCCGCGACCACTACCAACGGCCTCACTGTCGGCTATCCGATCACGGTCTCCGACAGCGAGAAGAGGATGCGCCTGCACGTGTCCCGCGTGGTCGTCGACAACGACTTCGTCGGAGATGACTGGACCTTTGAATACTCGGTGAACGGGATTCCTGTCAGCAGAAACGAGGAGATGATCGTCGCATTGGACGACATCGTCGATGTCGTCACGACAGTCACTGAAAACGACGAAAATCCCGATACCGCGACGGTTGAGGGAAGCTTTATCGTCGATGACGAGGGATTTGCCGACGGCTTTGAGATGGAGCAGGAGATCGAGGTCGTAGAGAACGAAGGAGAATACGCCGGAAATACGGCCCATTACATCGTGACATATTCCTTCACCAATGTCGTTGAATGAGGTATTTGAAGGTATTTGACGCGGACGGACCGGCTGCCGGGAAAACACAGCCATTTCGCAAATGCGGAACAAAGTCACAGACCGGAAGCTGGTATGATAGAAACAGGAGAGCAGAAAAGAATGGCGGAAAAAAACATCGCGATCGATCTGGATAATCCCAACATTGCCTTTTCCATGAAGATGGTGGAGACCAATCCCTTTATGCAGTGGAACGGGATCGCGGTCGAGGAGCTCGATGAGGACCACTGCGTCTGCGCCATGGAGCTGCGGCCCGAGCAGACCAACCCCAACGGCTATGCTCACGGCGGGGTTCTGTTCACTATCGCGGATGTCACCGCTTCGGCCCTCGCGAGGGCGGACGGCCGCAACTATTCCACTCTGGACTCGGATGTGCATTTTCTGCGAAATGTTAAAGAAGGCAGGATCGTCGGAGAGGCCTCCATCATCCGCCGGGGAAAGACCTCGGTCGTCGTGGAGACCGTCATCCGCGCGGAGGACGGCAAAGAACTGGCCCGTGTGACCGTGACCATGTTCTGTATCAGCCAGGGAATCCACAGTCAGACAAATCAGTGAATGAGTAAGGGGCTGCCATGAGATACTCAACACCTTCCCGATACAGCTTCGCCCGGATATTCATGCGTGCGAGGGGCTGCAGGCAGGTCATGTCACATTCTCACCGCTTCACAGAACGCCCGGTTAAACTCCAGCCGGAGCGCCTTTGGAACCAGCTCCAGCTCGAAGCGGTCGGAAAGGAGGGGCTCCCCGTCCAGGTTTGCCCGGAAGGGCTCTTTACAGGACAGGACCAGTTTCCGGGTCCTGAACATATGCAGCGCGGGATGCCTGAGGTGTCCCGCTTTTTTCATGGAGAGAATGATCGAAGCCATTTTCGGCTTGCTGAGCATGTCGACCAGGTAGACCTCCATGATCCCGTCGCCGGGCCGGCTGTCAGGGGAAACCTTGTATCCGCCGCCGTAGTACTGGCTGTTGGCGGCGACCACGGTCGTAAATTCCTGCTCGAAGGTCCGGCCTTCGCACTCGACCCTCAGGTGTCTGCCCTCCCGGAAGGTCAGGAAATAGTAGAGAACACCGGCGTGGTAGCGGAGCGGACGCGGGATCAGGCGATTGTGGATAAAGGTGTCGTTGTTGGCGATATCCGCATCGATCCCGAAGCAGGCGTTGTTGACGCACCAGAAGTCGTTCACCCGGATCAGATCGATCTCGTGTGTTCCGTCCGGCATCTGTTCCGCACAGCTCCGGTAGAAATCGTTTCCCGTTCCGATCGGGATGAAGGCCATTGTGTGCCCGGTGCCTGCCAGCACGTTCGCCAGCTGATGGATGGAGCCGTCCCCGCCGATCGCAGTGATGACATATTCCACATTTTCGCTGCTGCCGGATTTTCCGATCCGCTCCAGGACCTGGTCCGCCTCTGCCATTGTCTCATTGAGAATAATCTTGTATTCCCGGCCGAACCGGGCTGACGCCTGCCGGAGCCGGTCTATGACCGCTTCGGTTTTTCCCTTGAGGGTAAAGCGGTTGACGATGTAGATATATTTCATGTCTTTTCTTCCCTGTGACTGCCGGGTATGTCTTTCCTCTGATTTGAAAGAACTTCGGGACAAGTCATTTACGCGTCTGCAAGCTGCAGATTTCACCTCTCCTCAACGACCTGGAAGATGTAGAACTTCAGATAATAGGACTCGTCAGAGGCCCACAGGATCGGATGGTCGGGCGCCTGGGTGCGGAATTCCACCTGGCGGAGGCGCTT
>DLYC01000056.1:0-610 GCA_003447895.1 Lachnospiraceae bacterium
GAGCAGGAATTCCGGCAATCCCTACTCTTCCTCTTCTCTTTCTCAGCGATTATCCACCGTTTCCGGGTTCAGATCGTGCCAGGCAAAGCGGTTTTCGGCGAGTTTCTCCCACTTGGTCCCGGGTTTTCCGTAATTGCAGTAAGGATCGATGGAAATTCCGCCTCTGGGAAGAAACCGCCCCCACACTTCGATGTACTTGGGGTCCATCAGCGCGACCAGGTCTTTCATGATCTTGTTGACGCAGTCCTCATGGAAGTCTCCGTGGTTTCGGAAGGAGAAAAGATAGAGCTTGAGGCTCTTGCTCTCCACCATTTTCTGTGACGGTACATAGGAGATAATGATGTTTGCAAAGTCAGGCTGCCCTGTGATCGGGCAAAGGGAGGTAAATTCCGGGCAGTTGAACTTGACCCAGTAATCATTTTCAGGATGCTTGTTCTCGAAGGTCTCCAGAAGGCCCGGGTCATATTCCGTTTGATAACTGACGTTCTTGTTCCCCAGTAATGTAAGATTCTCGTTCTCTCTCATGCTCTCTCTTCCTTTAGTACTCTCTGTTTTCTGTAAAAAATCTGCGTCTTTGGCGGTATTTCCTCCGACGGGTTTTCCCCCGCCT
>DLYC01000056.1:708-2868 GCA_003447895.1 Lachnospiraceae bacterium
CCCCCGCCTTCTCACCTATGCATCTTCACCGCCGGATCCGCCACTCCGTTCGCCGCAAAGGCCCTGGCCCTGTCGATGCAGGTGCCGCACTTTCCGCAGGGCTCCTCTCCGCCCTCGTAGCAGGACCATGTCAGTTCATAGGGAACGCCAAGTTCAAGGCCGATCTTCACGACATCCGCCTTGTTCATGTTCACAAAGGGGGCTTCGATCCGGAGCTGGCGCCCCGAGCCCTCATAGATTGCCTCATTCATCGCGTTGTTGAATACGGGCGAGCAGTCGGGATAGGCGCAGCCCGCCGCGTCATCCGCGTGGGCACCGTAATAGATCACGCCGCAGTCCCTGCTCAGTGCGATACTGGCCGCCGAAGACAGGAAGAGTCCGTTTCTAAAGGGCACATAAGTGCTTACCGGCTTCTCCCCGCCGGTCTCTTTCATCTGTTCCGCGTAGCTCTCCTCCGGGATTTCTTCCGTGGACTGCTTTAAAAGAGACGAATTGCTGTATCGGAAAATCTTGCTCAGATCCAGAAACAGCTGCTCTACGCCGTAATGCTTCGCCACAGCGGTCGCTGCCTGCACTTCTTTGTCGTGCTTTTGCCCGTAAGAGACAGAAAGGGCGATCACGTTGCTGCTTCCATATTTTGCCACTGCCATGCCAAGTGCGGTGGTGGAATCCACCCCTCCGCTGCTCAAAACCAATGCCTTCATCTAAATGCACTCCTATAAATACGATTAACGTTTGCTGTCCGCTTCGCCGCCTGCCATGAGCCGCGCATTAACCACAAATTAAACCGCGCAATAAACCGCGCGTTACCTGAGGTAGAACTGCATTGCGGGATCTGTCCTGAACCTGCCGTGAAGTTCTGCCGTGCAGGTCTTGGTGTTGGTCTTTTTGATGCCGCGCGCGGTCACACAGCTGTGGCAGGCCTCGATCGTCACCGCGACGTCTTCGCTTCCCGTCACTTCCGTCATGATGTCCGCGATGTCCCTTCCGATCTTCTCCTGCAGCTGGAGCCTTCGCCCCACCAGGTCGCAGATTCTGGCGATTTTGGACAGGCCGATGACTTTGCCGTTCGGCACGTAAGCCACGGTCGCCTTCATGTCGTACATGAGCGCCATGTGGTGTTCGCAGTAGGAGAACATGTCTATGTCTCTCATCACCACGACCCGCCCGGGCGCGCCTTCCGTGTCCGCTTCCATGTTCTCGTCAAAAGTCTTGCCGAACATCTCCGCGATCTCGTGATTTGTATAATTCATGCCGGCGAACACTTCCGCGTACATCTTCGCCACCCGCTGCGGCGTCTCCCGGATCCCCTCGCGCTCCGGGTCATCGCCCAGCGCGATCAGGATGCCTCTGATATGTTCTTCAATTGCCTTCTCGTCGATCATCTCTTTGTCCTCGAAAATCTTCCCTGCCCGAAAAGCCCGGCGCCTTTCCTTCTGCCGCCGCAGGCCGTCACACCCCACGCATTTCCGGATCCCAGATTACCTTGTGCATCTGGATCTGCAGCCGCGCTTCATTCATCTTTTGCCCGATCATAAAGTCCACGATCTGTGCCGGCTCGATCTCACCGAACACCGGACTTATGTACACATGACACTTTGCCAAAAGATCGAACTCCTCAATGATCTCGGCCGCCCTCTCCAGGTCCCTCATGCTTCCGGACACAAATTTCACCGTATCCTGCTCACTCAGGATCCCGAAGTTCTCCGGAAACATGCTCTCCTCACATCCGCTGGATGGAAGCTTGTAGTCCATCGTAAAGACCGGCCTGTGCGCCGTGTCCTCCGCAAAGGGGCGAAGGTCCACAGAGCCGTTCGTCTCTATCTCCACCCTGTTTCCGTTTTCCAGAAGGCGCCTTATGAGGTCTCCCATATCCTTCTGCAGAAGCGGTTCACCGCCTGTGAGCGTACAATTTGTAATTCCGGTCGATGAGACATATTGAAGGATCTCCTCCGGCGTCATCTCCTCGTAGGGGCAGCCCGCTTCGTTCGCCCACTTCGTGTCACAATAACCGCAGCGCAGGTTGCAGCCCGCAAAGCGGATGAAAACGGCGAGTTCTCCGGCTCTTGTCCCTTCGCCGTTAATACTGATAAACTTTTCTACTACTCTCATAATTTCCTTCATGTCGAAGCGCCATGCTTCAGGCCGCTCTTCCTTCTT
>DLYC01000033.1:0-662 GCA_003447895.1 Lachnospiraceae bacterium
AGAGCGAGCCGCTGCGACGCGCGCGGGCTGTCTGTAAGGCAGCACCTTCCTTTCCGCACGCGTGTGCATCATATAACAAAGGGACATCATCAGAGAGGCAGAGAATCGAAAATGAAGATATATACAAGACTTTTGGCAGGTTTTACAGCGGCCGGACTGGGACTTTCGGCGGTCATTTCCGCAAATGCAGCGGGCACGGCCGCTTCGGCTTCTCCTGTAACTGCAGCAGTGGGGACCGAGCCGGCTGTACAGTCGTCGGCACTGTATGCGGACGATCAGACCAAGAGCGAACTTCTGTCCCGGGCGATCAGGGAAATGCTCTCTTGCGGGAACTACCGCGAAGGGGAGGCAATTGCGGTTGTCAGGGGTACTGAGCAGCCCGCCGTATCCGGGACCGGGGAGCTTTTGCTGCAGCTGGGGGCAGGTTCTGTGAAGGACGCCATTGAAACAGAAAAGAAGAACGGTTCACTCTCCGCAGAGCTGGCGCAGCAGCGCATGACTAAGGAGGAAGGGGACGGTTTTTCAATCTGGCAGGTCAGCGATCCCGAAAGGACTACCGGGGAGCTCCTTCAGGAGCTCTATGCAGACAGTGATGTGATCTCGGCAGAGCCGAACTACCTGGCCTATGCCGCCGAGGAAACAGAGGGAACCGGAGCGGAGGA
>DLYC01000033.1:733-3394 GCA_003447895.1 Lachnospiraceae bacterium
CAGGATTCCGCGGTGGAGGACGCTGCTGTCGGAACGAGTGCGGATACCGAGCACGCTCCTACGGAAGAACCGGCTCAGCCGCAGCAGGAAGAGCCCGCTCTTTCTGACCTCAGTGCGATGCAGTGGGAACTGGCGGACACTTCGGACATTTATACGACGCCGCTCTCTCCGACAGGAGGGTACAGTCTCGGCGTTCCCGGATGGAAGGAAGGGCACAGGAACGAGAACGCGCCCGCCAATGCTTCCGGCACGATCTGCATCATGGATACGGGAATCGACACGGACCACCCGGACCTGCAGGGCGTGCTCTACGAGTTTACCCCGGAGCAGCAGGCAAAATACGGCTGCGGAAAATACGGTTATAACGCCAGCGGAGACCAGAGACCGCTCACGGAGCAGAAGGCGGTGGACTCCCACGGTACCCATGTGGCAGGCATTATCGCCGCAAACTGGGACGGAAAGGGCGTGTCCGGTATCGCGCACGGCGTAAAAATCTTCTCTGTGAACGTGTTTGGAGGCGCCGGCAGTGAGCAGGATATGAAATACGTATTGAAGGGATTCCGGTTTCTCATAGACGCCGCACAGGAGGTCAATCTCAAGGCGGTCAACTGTTCCTGGGGAACGGCGCAGCCGCAGTTTGCGCTCAGCACTGTGATCGAAGAGCTGGGAAGAAAAGGCGTCAACACCGTGATCGCCTCGGGAAACAGGTATCTGGACCTGGATGAGTCCATCGATCTGGGAAGTCAGTCCCGCAGTCCCTACGCGATCGTCGTGGGCGCCTCTTCGGCAGACGGCACGATGACGGACTTTTCCTGCTGGGGGCAGGACAGCGTGGATGTTTTTGCGCCCGGCGGATCCATTCTCTCATCGGTGCCGGAGGCCGTTCAGATCGAATCGGGCGGCGATGTATACTCTTACAGCAATAATGTGAGATTTTACCCTGAGGTTTCGGAGGAAGAAAGCCTTCTGTCCGGAATCGAGAGGTTTGATTCGGATACTGCCGGCGTGCTCTTTTTTGACGCCAATCCGGCCCTGGATCCGGAAGCACATCAGATCGGGACGATCAGCGACAAATGCGGATTTGACGACAGGCGTTCAATGGCGCTGCCGCTGTCATCGCTCCCCAAAGAGGAGCAGAAGCCTCACGGCGGCTTCAGCGCGATAAACGGGTATGCCTATATGGCCATTCCGGTAACGTCAGCGCAGGACGCCCGCTGGATCAGTGTCAAAACAGCGATGAGCGACGCCTTTAAGCCCTCCGGCGGAATCGATTCGATCACCTGCAGTGATAAAGAAGGAAATCCGGTCGAGATCGACAGCGCCTGCGTATCCGCTCTCAAGAAGGGATGGGGAAGCAGCGCCTTCTACACAATCTATCAGTGTCAGTGGTCGGTGCTCAGCTACAACATTCAAGGGTATATAGAGGCTTCCAATGAGGCGCATGAACTTCTTGGACAGGACATGACGCAGGAGGAGCGAAATGAGCTGAATTACACAGGTTTTGCAGACTACAGAGATCCCGGCATGATCGAAGGCATCTATGAGTGGGAAAACGGAGAGCAGAAATATGTGATCGCCAGGATCGGAATCGGTATGGTGACCGGTGACGCCAGACAGACAGAAGTCACGGGGCAGACGAATCTGTATGTTGACAACGTAGCTGTCGGCAGTGATAAAGCCTTTGCCGGAAGCTACGCGATTTTTTCGGGCACGTCGATGGCGGCGCCCGAGGTGACGGGATGCCTTGGCGTGATCGCCGCGCAGGAGCCCGAGAGCTCGACACTGACGGAGCAGCAGCTGGAGGAAGAGGCCCGCGAGCGCGCGGCCAAGCTTATGGCCAGTGTCGATTATGATGACGGGCTCTCGTCCCTGTGCCGCACGGGAGGCAGGGTCAACCTGCACGAGAAGACAGAATTCACAGTGAAAGCGCCTCTCATCTCGAAGGCATCCGCACAGGAGGATGGGAATCTGACGGTGGAAGGGTGGTATTTTGGCACCGCGGGAACGGTCGCTGTCGATGACAAGGAGATCGAAGCCATCACATGGGAGGACGGCAGAATCCAGGTGAATCTGAGCGGTATTCCCAACGGATCCCATGTGGTCAGGGTGACCAACGCCGACGGCGCAGTGTCACGGGCAGTGTTCACCACATCTTCGGAGACAGCGGAAGGCCGCAGACTCTTCGAGAAAACACATTCTCTGCCCTTGCGCGAGCAGGCCTTTATAGACAATGAATGCGACCGGATCTACGATTCCATCGCGGCCTGCGGCGGAAAGATATACGCCTTCGCTGTTTCTGCAAAGTACAGAATTCCGCAGAGCCTGTGGAGCTACGACATTGAACAGGACCGGTGGTCGCCCTGCTCCTGGCCGGAAGGGTTTCATATTGATGCGTCGTCAAGTGCCAATCAGCTGGCAGTGCTCAAAGACAGATTGTACCTGCACGGAACGCTGATCAAACAGTCCGAGTCCGGGGAGAGAACTACAGAGGAATACTGCCTGTGGCGCTATGAGCCCTACGGCGATTTCTGGGAAAAGCTGGATGTTGAAATGCCGTCCGGCTCAATAGGAATTTGTGCGCTCGGTGACACGCTTTACGCGGTAGGCGGCGAATATTGGACGACTGAGGAAGAGAGCGGAGAAGAAGATGAGGATGCGGCG
>DLYC01000033.1:3446-4554 GCA_003447895.1 Lachnospiraceae bacterium
GGATGCGGCGACTGAACCTGACGGCGAGGCGGTGTCGGGCGAGGATGCGGTGCCTGGAGAGGATGCGGAGCCGGACGGCGATGCGGGATCGGGCGATGATGCTGCACAGAATACCTGCCTGAAGTTCTACAAGATTGATCTTTCCGGAGGAAAGGGCAAGGAAATCAAGTCGGATATTGATGCTTCTTACGACGGCATGTACAGTAAAATAGAGCCGAGCACAGACAAGTTGTACATCTTCCTGCAATACGGCCTTGAGACTGACCCTTCGTCGATTAAGGATATGACGACCAAGGGAAAGCTTCTTCGAGTTTCCTATGACGCTGTGAATGATAAGTTCGTGTCGGAGGATCTGTCGGACGCGCTGGAGACAGCGCTGGGACCGGATCTTCGCACGGAGTACGACAAGCAGAACGCCGGCGATGAGCCCGCGGAGCATTTCGCGATCGCGGGACTTAAGGATGGACTGGCGATCATCGGATCAGGTACGCTCGGTGAAGATGTGCACATCATTTATAATGACAGCAATGAGGCAGTGCTCTATGAGAAGACGTCCTCTTACCACAAGGCGTTTGACCCGCTGGCAGTGTATTACAACGGTGAGCTCTATGTCATCGGCTATAACACGATTGAACCGGAGGTGATGTATTTCAGGTCCGATCCGGTCAAGGATAAGACACAGGCACCCGTGTCTCCGGAGGAGACGGCCGGCCGCTCGCGTTATATGGGATTTGTGACGATCGGGCTGATCGCGGGCGTAGTGGTGGTGCTTGCTGTGGGGAAGAGGAGAAAAGAGTGATTATGGGAAAAAATGAGCAAGCCAAGTACAAAAATAACAGTTCAAAAAATCAGGTCCCCGGCAGCAGCCGGGGACCTGTTCATTTTGAAGCTTATCTTCTGCTCTTGTCGTAGGGAATGCCTTCCGCTTTGGGAGCTCTGGAATTCTTGGAGGTGAGTGCCAGGACGACCAGGGAGATCAGGTAGGGCATCATGTTGTAGATGGAGCCCGGGATCTTCAGGGCTGCCAGGAACGGGAAGCCGCTGTAGACGTTGGACAGCGCGCGGAAGAATCCGAACAGGAGCGCTGCGCCCGCGATGTTGAGGGGCT
>DLYC01000245.1:0-6236 GCA_003447895.1 Lachnospiraceae bacterium
GGAAAGCCCGGATTTGAACTTGCGGATGACGAAGTCGAGATCGGAATCGGCATCCACGGCGAGCCCGGAACCCACAAGGAGAAGATCAGCACAGCCAATGAGACTGTCGATCAGCTTCTCGGAAAGATCCTCGCTGAGGGAATTTACAATGCGGGCGACAAGGTCGCTGTCATGGTGAACGGCATGGGCGCCACTCCTCTCAGCGAACTCTATATCGCAAATCTCGAGGTCTCCAAGGTTCTCGCGGACAAGGGCATTTCCGTTGCCAGGACATTCGTCGGAAATTACATGACCTCCCTGGAGATGGCCGGCTTCTCCATCTCCCTCCTCAAGCTTGACGATGAGCTTGAAGCGCTTCTGAACGCTCCCGCTGACACGCCTGCATTCCGTCAGGTATAAGGAAGTCGTGCCTCTCCCTTCTTCAGGCGGCGGCGTAAATACACCTTTTTAAAAGCCCGTTCCGCGGGCCGAAATAATACTGACACTATAATTATTGCGACTGCATGATTCGGAATCGGGCCGGTCTTGAACTGCCGGCCCGATTTTTATGTGACAGACAGCTGACTCAGAAAGGCATTCCATGGACCTGCAATATCTGCTGCTTCTTCAACAACTCCGCAACTGGGCGGGAAGCTTTTGGACAACACTCATGCTCTTTATCTCGGACTTTGCCATATACGGCTCCGTGGTCCTTATGATCATCATTTACTGGTGCCTTGACAGGGTCCAGGGCTACTGGATCATAACCAACTGCATAAGCGGTTTTATGATCAACAACTTTATCAAGCTGACCGCCTGCGTCTATCGGCCCTGGATCCGGAATCCCGAGATCACGCCGCCTTCCGGGGCCCTCAGTTCCGCCACCGGTTACTCTTTCCCCAGCGGGCACACGCAGTTTGCGGTATCCTTTTTCGGATCCGTCGCCCTCTACAACCGGGAAAAGCACCCGAAGCTGATCATCCCGTGCGTCATCTGCACTCTCCTGACCGCTTTTTCCAGAAATTACCTGGGCGTCCACACGCCGCAGGACGTGCTGATCTCACTCTTCGTCGGCGTTGTGCTCTTACAGGTGCTCGCGGTCATTTTTGACCGGGTGATGGCCAAACCGAAGCGCCTGACATGGTGTGTGATCATTTTCTCTGTCTTCACACTCCTGAGCGCGCTGTATTTTCGCTTAAAGCTCTATCCGATGCATTATCTGGACGGAGAACTGATCGTTGACCCGGTCAGGATGGCCGACGACGGATATACGGCCTGCGGGCTCTTTCTGGGCTTTCTGGTCGGCGCGCTGGTCGAAATCCGGTACGTCCGCTTCACAGTGGACGGCACCCGTCTTAGAAAGGTGGTCCGCTTCCTGAGCGGATTTGTGGTCCCGGTCCTCCTTCTTGCCGTTGTCAAAAAACCGCTGTATAAACTGGTCGGAGGTTCCGTGGGGCATATTGTTCTGTATTTTGCCCTTTCCTTCTACCTGGTGGCAGTCCATCCGGCAATCTTCATGGCCGTAAGGCGGCGCACAGCCCCTTCGGACAGCGGCGCGGCATTACACTAGAATGCAGTCAGTCCGTTAATCTGTTCTTTATATGCAGCGCACAAAAAGATCCGGCTTCACAGGCCTCCCTCTTCGGAAGGGTCCTGTAAAGCCGGACCGTTTAATTTACATCGCAGTATTCAGGATCCCGGTCACGCCTCCATAAAGGACTGCGCAAACTGCCTGATATAATCGGCGGTTCCCTGGATGCCCAGACGGCTCGAGTTGATGATCAGGTCGTAGGCCCTGGAGTCTCCCCACTTGGTCTCACTGTAGAAGTTGTGGTAGACGCGTCTGAACCGGTCTGTCTCCCTGCGCTCTTCATCCGCTTCTTCTTCGCTGATCTGCCGGATATTGGCAAGTCTCTTGTTCTTGTCCTTAGTATCCCCGACGACAAAGACCTTAAGGGCGTTGGGGTTGTTTCTGAGGACGGAATCAGCGCAGCGCCCTACGATCACGCAGCTCTCTCCGCTTTCCGCGATGTTTCGGATATACTCAAAAGTCATCCGGGCAACGTTGCTTTCAGGCGACTCCTCAAAGGCGCCGATCCTTCCCGAGAAAGGAAATCCCACCGGCTTTTCGTCCAGCTTTCTGACATAATTCCTGTTCATTCCGCTGATCTTCGCTGTCCCCTCCACAAGCTTTTTCTTGTCATAACAGGTAATTCCCATCATGTCCGCAACTTTCTTGGCAATCGCGTGTCCGCCGCTTCCCGACTCTCTGCCTACTGTAATTATGATCTGTTTTTTCATAGTATTGCCCTCACTTCCAAAGCTTTACGGAACCGGAATTAAGATCGATCCCGGACAGATTAAGTTTCTCTGTCTGATTTTATTATAACAGAGGAAACGTCAGCCTTCATTATTTTTTGCATTCTCCTGCGATTCCATGAGCGTTTGGATCCCGTAGACTACCAGCGTGCTCATATTTCTCGACAGGGACTCGATGTCCATCTTCCTGCCGCTCTCAAACCACCTCTGATAGACGGAAACAAGGCCTGACACGATATATTCGAGCATGTACTCCACCAGCTCCCTGTCGATCGTGATCTCGTCGGCATAGAGCGTCATCATCCTCTGCTTGAGTGATGTGGTGATCTTTTGCAGGAAAAAGAGCTGATATCTGTTGGTCAGTATATTTTCGTAGAAATCCAGGTCGGATGTGATCAGCTTTGCCAGCGTGATAAAGGTCGTCTGCGGATTCTTGAGGAGCGTGTCAAAATCGATCTTCCTGAGCGTCTCCTCAAATCTTTCGATGATCTCATCCTCCATCTCCTCCGCGACCATGTAGACGCTTCCGTAATAATTATAGAATGTTTTCCGGTTGATCTCCGCCGCCTCCGCAAGTTCCGTGACCGTGATCTCCTCAATGGGCTTTTCGTTGATCAGTCTGGTCATCGCCTCGTGTATGGCCCGCTTTGTTTTTATCACTCTTTTATCCATCCGATTCCTGCCTCTGTATTTTGCCTGTTTTTACTCATTTTCCGTCAAACTGTATATTAGGCTACAATTTTCACGTGCATTGTTGTTTCTTCCACACAATCGCTCAATCTTATGGTTGTGTAAAATGTATGCACTTGTATAATAATACACAATTGTTACTTAATTCAACGTTTGTGTAAAATAAACAGGTGAACGGCAAATAACCAAACTCCTGACCGAAAAGGAATCAGACTCAATGATGAAAGACTACGTAATCTGTATCGACGCCTCCGTCGACATCGACCAGAACTATATTGATAAGAACAACATTGTGATCATCCCCATGAAATATATCCTGGGAGAAACCGAAAAGCTGATGGAAAACCGTCTGTCCGACGCGGCGCTCGTAGATTTCTACAACGCAATGCGCGCCGGGGAAATGACCCATACCAGCCAGATCACGCCCTATTACTACCAGCAGGTCTTTCGCAGGGAAGCGGAGAAAGGACATGACATCCTCTACATCTCCCTCTCCGGCGGGCTCAGCAGCACCTATGCCTCTGCCCTCTCCGCGGCCGAGGAGATCACCGATGAGTTTGAGGAACGTCACGAGGCCCTTTCCATCGAAGTTGTGGACTCACGCGCCGCGACAGGCGGCATGGGACTTCTCCTGATGATGGCCGTAAGAGCCAGGGAGAACGGAGTATCGCTCTCCGACAACGCCGCCGCTCTTCGCGCGAACGCGGGAAAGGTCTGTCACTGGTTTCTCGTGGACGATCTCAGCTACCTCAGGCGCGGGGGCCGCATCTCCGCCGCCACTGCGGTGGCCGGCACCGTTCTCAACATAAAGCCGATCCTCAAGATCGCGGACGACGGCACACTGATCAGCATCGCCAAGAAGAGAGGGCTCGCCAAGGCGGCCGCGTTTCTCACCGACTGTTACAGGGATGCTTACGACCCTGCTCTTCCCTCTGATGTGATCGTGGCGCATGCCGACTGCCTCGAGGAGGCAGAGGCCGCAAGAGACCGCGTTCTCTCGATCAATCCGGACGCCAACGTAGAGATCTGCGGGCTCGGTCCCGTCATCGGGGCGCACACAGGGCCCGGCATGATGGCTGTCATTCACTGGGGAAACCGAAACCACATCTGAATAAAAGGCGCCGCCGCCCTAAGAATGATTCTTAGCGGCGGCGGCCCCGTAGAGTTTACTCAATCCTCAAAGTCTAAATTGTCCGCATTTCTTTCTTTAAAGATGTGATACACTTCCTCCGCTGTGTTCTGGTCATCGATCTCCACAACGTCCATGTCATCATCGCTCTCGGACTCCACTTTTAAGATCGTCACTTCATCATCCTCATCCCGGATCAGGACGACATAGCGCTCCCCCTCGTAGTCGATCGTATCGAGAACCTCAAACTCCATCTCAACGCCGTTCTCATCCGACAAAACTAAGATCTCATACATTCATTCTTCCCCCTTATTTAAATCATTATGAATGGAACTGTATCCCGACCCCTGTTTCCCCCCAGGTGATCTCTGTTGAATCTATTTTAGCATGTTTTTTCCTTTTTCCCCTCTTTTTATAAAAAAATCCTAAAAACTATAAAATAAATATGTATTGAAATCGATTTCATATCGTATTCTAATTAAGTAACCATTCACTTTTACACTAATTTTAGAGAGGGAAAAATTATGGCAAAGAACAAAGGAGAAGGCGGCTCACAGGCGTTTGCAGTCGCCCAGCAGATTGGTAAGTCACTATTTCTGCCGATCGCGGTACTTCCCCCCGCAGGTATCCTGCTTGGTATCGGAAGTTCATTCACCAACGCCACAACTATTGCAACCTATCATCTCGAAGGCGTGCTGCACGAAGGAAGCGTTTTATTTATGTTCTTCCAGATGCTCAACGGTGCAGGTAACGCCGTATTCGGAAACCTGGCTCTGATCTTCGCCCTGGCCGTTGCACTCGGCATGGCCAAAAAAGAGAAGGGTGTTGCCGTTCTTTCCTCAGCGATCTTCTATCTGATCATGCTGACGACAATGAACGTACTTCTTCAGATCAACGGATCGATCCTTCCCGACGGAAGCATCGGAGCTAACGTAAAGGACGGCGCCATCGCGACCACGCTTGGTATCCAGACCCTGCAGATGGGCGTTTTCGGCGGTATCCTGGCAGGCCTTCTTGCAGCAATTACCTGCAATAAGTTCTACAAACAGGTTCTTCCCCAGTCGCTGGCATTCTTCTCCGGAACACGTTTCGTTCCGATCATGTGTATGGTATTCGGTATCCTGACAGGCCTGATCTGCTTCTTCGTATGGCCGATCATCCAGACAGGTATCTATGCACTGGGTAACATCGTCAATGCGGCAGGTATCTTCGGAACCTTCATCTACGGCTGCATCGAGCGTGCTCTGATCCCCTTCGGACTTCACCACATCTTCTACATGCCTTTCTGGCAGACAGGTGTCGGCGGATCCGTCACGATCAACGGCGAGCTTGTAGAAGGTGCGCAGAACATCTTCTTCAGAATGCTCGGAGATCCCAATACCAAAGTATTCGACGAGTCTGCGAAGTTCCTCGCAGGTAAGTATCCCTTCATGATGGGCGGACTTCCGGGTGCTGCTCTCGCTATGTATACATGCGCGCGTCCCGAGAAGAAGAAAGAGGCGGGATCCCTTCTGTTCTCCGTCGCTCTTACTTCCTTCCTCACAGGTGTTACAGAGCCGATCGAGTTCACATTCCTCTTCCTGGCTCCCGTGCTGTTCGCGATCCACGTAGGTTTCGCAGGACTTGCGTTCCTGCTCTGCGACCTGTTTGATATCCTGGTCGGTACTACTTTCTCAGACGGTCTCATCGACCTGATCCTGTACGGTATCCTTCCCGGAAACGCCAAGACCCACTGGATCCGTCTGATTCCTCTGATCGCGATCTACTTCGTACTGTACTTCTTCGTATTCCGTACCTTCATCCTGGCCAAGGATCTCAAGACACCCGGCCGTGAAGAAGGCGATGCGGAAGTGAAGATGATCTCCAAGGAGGAGTACCGCAAGGCTACCGGCGTCGGCGTCGCAGGCGGCAAAGCTGCTTCTGCGGACGTGGATCCCAAGTCTGCCGCGATCCTGCAGGGTATCGGCGGTCTGAAGAACCTGACAGGCGATATCGACTGCTGCGCGACCAGACTTCGTCTGACGCTTGTTGATCCCGAGAAGGTTGACCAGCCTCTTCTTAAGTCCACCGGCGCTTCCGGCGTTGTAGTAAAGGGCAACGGTATCCAGGTCATCTACGG
>DLYC01000245.1:6399-7999 GCA_003447895.1 Lachnospiraceae bacterium
CTCCCGCAGCTGCTGCTCCCGCAGGCCCCAAGATGAAGGACGAAATCCTCGGCGCCTGCCTGACAGGTAAGATGCTTCTTATGAACGAAGTTGAGGATGAGGCATTTGCAGGCCGCATGCTCGGAGACGGCGTTGCCATCGAGCCCACAGTCGGCGAGCTGGTTGCTCCCGCTGACGGCGAGATCACCATGGTATTTGATACCAAGCACGCTGTAGCGATGACAACCACAGACGGCGCAGAGATCCTGATGCACATCGGTATCGATACCGTCAAGCTGGAAGGCAAGAACTTTGAGACCTTCGTCAAGGACGGCGACCAGGTCAAGAAGGGCCAGACCCTCATCAAGTTCGATATTCCTGCGATCAAGGCTGCCGGCTACAAAGTCACAACCCCTTGCATCATCACCAACTGGGAGGACTACAGCACTCTTCGTCCTCTTAAGACCGGCGATGTGAAGACAGGTGATGACTTCATCGAGCTTCTCGGCTGATCCGGAACTTCTGATCTGAGATCGACAGCATAGAAAACGCAAAGAGGTCCTGCCGCAATACTGCGGCAGGACCTCTTTTTTTGACGTTATTCAGGGCTCGCAGAGCGGGCCGCTGCGCGGCGTACAGACTTCACTGTAAGACTTCCTAAGCCTCTTTGCACATCTGCGCACCAGGAACTCAGAAACTCAGCTTCTGAATCACCTCGATCCCCTCTTCCACTCTCCTCTTAAATTCCTCAAAGTCGGAAGGCTTTCCCACAATGGAGCCGTAGTGTGTGGGAATCACCGCGGCGGGCCTCAGTTCGTTGACAAAGGACGCCGCCTCCCTGGCATTCATCGTATAGGTTCCTCCGATGGGGATCAGCGCAAGGTCACAGCTTATGGAAGTGTTCTCCTTCAGCGCGTCCGTATCCCCCGCGGCATAGATCTTCAGGCCGTCACAATCGATCACATAGCCAAGCCAGCCGTTTCTTCGGGGGTGGAAGGGCTTAAGCTTATTGTAGGCCGGCACAGCGCTTATATAGACGCCTGCAAGGCCGATCCTGTCTCCCTCTTCCATGCTGACATAGTCCATCATGCTCGCGCCGATCTTCTCCATGTCACCGATCATACTCTTGGGGATCACGTACTTTGTGGAAGGTTTGCGGATTTTGGCAATGTCCTCCGGAGAGAAATGATCGTAGTGGGAATGCGTGATCAGGATCAGGTCCGCGTCGGCCGGTTCCCCCGAGATCCCGAGCGGATCGATGTAGATCACAGTCCCTTCCGCATTGACGATCCGGATACTGTTCTGCGTGTTCACAGTGATATGGTCATTCTTTACAGGGCTCATCTCTTTTCCTCCTTAGTTAACAGGTTCGTTTACCGAGCTCCCAGAAAGCCACCGCGCTGGCGGCGGCGACATTCAGGGAATCAACGCCATGATACATAGGGATCATGACGGTATGATCGCACAAGGAGATCGTCTCTTCCAGGAGGCCTTCGCCCTCTGTCCCGAGAAGAACGGCAAGCTTCGGCGCTCTGTGAAGCACCGGGTCCGTGATAGACAGCGAATTGCTTTTTAAGGCCATCGCCACTGTCTTAAATCCGAGATCTCTAAGGTGTGAGAT
>DLYC01000245.1:8170-10109 GCA_003447895.1 Lachnospiraceae bacterium
TGCGTCAGAATGACCGCATCCATGCCCAGAGCGGCCGCAGAGCGAAAAACAGCGCCCACATTGGTGGGATTGACTACATTCTCCAAAACGGCGATCCTCGAGGCGTTCAGAGCGATTTCCCCGACAGACGGAAGCGTCCGGCGTTCCATCGCGCAAAGGCACCCTCGGGTCAGGGGAAATCCCGTCAGCTTCCGGAGGACCTCCTCCCGGGCCGCAAATACCGGCACCGGCTCTCCGGCCATGGCCCCGAGTCTCTCCAGGATCCGGGACGCGTCCTTATGAAGCTCCTCTTCGTCGACAAGGAGCGATACCGGCTTATACCCCGCGTCCAGGGCTCTGTCTATGACTTTGGGACTCTCCGCGATAAAGAGTCCTGCCTGCGGCTCTCTGCAGTGATAGAGCTGCGTCTCCGAAAGTTCCGTGTAGATCTCGAGCGCCGGTATATCCAAATGGTCTGTTTCTGTAATGTGGTACATTTATTTCATCCTGTCCCTGGCCATCACTTCCGCCTGCTGCCGCATCGCCGTCTCCTCGATGGTCTCCTCGTATCCGGTAAGGGCCGCGAAAGGGGCAAACTGCGCCGCCCTCATCTCCTCCGCCATTCTCGGATGCCTTGAGGAAGTGTGATGAGGCAGGTCTATGATGTCGCTGTAATCGTCCTGTGAGTCCGCGTTCCCGGCTCTTTTCATGCCCTGTGCCCTCCGATCTGCTTGTTCCGCTCCATGGCCGTCGCGCCCTCTTCCAGGTTCATCCCCTTGACGATGGCATTGGAGCCGAAGCGCTTTCGGATCTCCAGGACCGCCTTCTGCATTCTCTTCTCCCGCTGTTCCTCTTCCCTTTCCCTGGCGCGCTCTTTTTCCAGCGCCTCGTAATCGGTAAAAAGATCGAGCTGTTCATATTGCGCCGCCTGCTCCCGCACCTCCGACTCGGGGATGACGCGGGCCACCGTCACAAAGAACCGCCGCACAAGGAGGACCGGGTCGACGATCCTGTCATAGAGGTCCGATACGGCTTTCAGGATGACTTTGGAGGAGGATGTGGGCTTATCGAGCGTCACGGATCCGTGCGCAGGCTTCGGCACGAGACGCCCGTACCAGTCCTTCGTGATCTCCCCTTTGTAATTGGCCCGGATCTCAGGGACCTCCAGGCTCTCGAGATCATATCCGACATGGAGCACGATGTGGTCCGTGACGAGTTCTTTGTCCACCAGTTTGTAGACAAGTTTGTCCATCATCTCCCGGACGATCAGCCTGCCCTTCTCCGCCGTATAGCTGCACGAGAGGACCTGGCCCTCCCCCAGGCTGTTCTCAGCCGGCTTGTAAGCCTTGATCTGCGCGATGGTACAGGGCTCCCATCCCCACGCGTGGTCGATCAGAAGCTCCGCGTTGACGCCGAAGAGCCGGTACAAAATATCTTCATCCTGCACCGAGCAGCGCGCCACATCGCCCATTGTCAGGATCCCGATCTTGCGCAGTCTGTTCGCGTACCCCTTCCCGACGCGCCAGAAATCCGTGATCGGTCTGTGCCCCCAGAGCTTCTCCCGGTAGGAGCGCTCATCGAGTTCGGCGATCCTGACACCGTTTTCATCCGCCTCGATGTGTTTGGCCACTATATCCATCGCTATTTTGGCCAGGTAGAGATTGGTGCCGATCCCGGCCGTCGCCGTGATCCCGGTCTCCCTGAGGACGTCCCGGATCATCTTCATCGCGAGTTCTGAGGCCGACATACCGTAGGTCTCCAGGTACTCCGTAACATCCATAAAGACCTCGTCGATCGAGTAGACATGGATGTCTTCCGCCGAAATATAGCGAAGGTAAATGTTGTATATTTTGGCGCTGTAGTTCATGTAGTAGGCCATGCGGGGCGGCGCGGCGATGTAGTCGAGCTTCAGAGAGGGATCCTTTGACAGCTCCGTGCTGTCCCACGAACTGCCGCTGAA
>DLYC01000164.1 GCA_003447895.1 Lachnospiraceae bacterium
CAAAAGCGCCAGGACAGCAAGCGATACAATAACTGTCACCAGGGACTTTCGCCCGGAGGCTGCTCCCTGCCCGAAAACTGCTGCCTCCCCGGCCGCCGGGTCCACGTCGCGGATAAGCTCCGGCCTCGCGGCATAGACAAAACACAGGACCGCCGACGTGATCAAGCCTTCCACCAGGCCGATCGCCAGGTGAATGGGCAGCATCAGCGCGCAGAACGCTCCGAAAGGAAGCTCTGTGATCCCCGAAAGGGTGGTCTCCAGGACCACTGAGAACGCGCCCATCTGAAGGGTTATGACGCAGCCGATGATCGACGCGGCAATGATGCGCGCGCGCTGGCCGGCTTTAGGCCCCAGGCCCTCGAACAGACGGCTCCTCATGATCGGGCGCCAGATCAGGTAATAGCCGACGAAGCACCCGTAAAATGCCATGTTCCATATGTTGGCGCCCAGCGCCATCAGCCCTCCGTCGGCAAAAAACAGACACTGGATAGTCAATACCACGATCATCGACAAAAAGCCCGCCTCCGGGCCAAGAAGCGCGGACAAAAGCATGCCGCCGCACAGATGGCCGGAGGATCCGGTGCCCGGAATCGTATAGTTGATCATCTGCCCGGCAAAAACCAGCGCAGAAGCGACTGCCATCGTGGGAAGCTTCTGTGCGTCTTCGTCAATGGTGAGTCTTTTTATGGAAACAGTGGCAGCCGTTCCGGAAGCGACGTACATTGTCGCTGCGACTGCCGGAGAGAGTAAAGCATCAGCCATGTGCATAGTCAGTGTCTCCTTTAAGAAATTTTGTACTATTGAGCAACACGCGTCCCAAATGAGTAAAGCGGACATTCGCAATCCGCTTCGCTGCTTGCTCACGGACCGTGGCATTTTTTTCATTTAAGAGTTTACCTTGTCCGTTTCCCGGTACACAAGCCCCCCTGGGGGTTAGAATTTAGCGCTTTACCATGGTGCATAGGCAAAAAAACTGCCCGGACGTTCTGTTGTGAAGTCCGGGCAGTGCTGTATTTTGACCTGGTTTCGAAGGTCGGTCAATTCTTCTTGGTGTCCTTGTTTCTCTTTCTCTCTTTGATCAGCTCGTCGTCCTCTTCCTCTTCGATGATCGTTTCGAGGGCATCGTAAGCGCCTTTTCGCGAGCGCTCCCTGCGCTCTCTGAATCTGCTGCTCGTCATGATCAGCATAGTGATCAGAAGGATCAGCAGGATCGGCGCCGCCACGATAGGTGCCACGTAGTAAGGCTTGAACTGGAGCGCGTCTGCGGTTACGTTGATCGCGTTCGGGATGTCGTTTTCGACGCGGTGGCCGCGGACCAGGAGCCTGTGCGAGTTGATGCCGTAGGGCGTGCAGGTGACCAGCGTCATATAGTCCTTCTCCGGGTCGATCTCGAGGTCCTGAAGTTCCTCGGGAAGCACGATGCGGATCTGATCCACCTCATATGTGAGCGTTCTGTCCAGGACCTGGATGATGAATTTGTCGCCCTTTTCCAGTCTGTCCAGATCGGTGAAGAGCTTGGCTGCGGGAAGGCCTCTGTGCCCCGAAACAACCGCGTGGGAGCCGATTCCGCCGATCGGGAAGGAAGTTCCCTCTATGTGGCCGATCGCGATCTGCAGAACGGCCTGATCGACGCCGTGATAGATTGGGAGGGAAATGTCGATCTTGGGAATATCGATATAGCCCATGATTCCCGTCCCCGTGACATCCAGAATACTGTTGTACTCCGCGACTTCCTCCTCGGATAGCGCATACCGGTTGCTCTTCTCCAGAAGCCGCTCATTATAGGCCTGCGCTTCTTCCCACATGCGGTCGAAGTCCTTGTGGTCCATGTTGGCGACTTTCTCCGCGTATCCGGCGATCGCCCTCGTCTGATGGAACGAGTTCCACCAGTCACTGAACGTAGGATACGCAATTAACCCGAGTCCGAGGATCAGAATCAGGATGAGTATTACATTAATAAATTTTCCGCTTTTCTTCTTCAAAGGGATCGCTCCTTCTGATCAAGTCTTTCCGTCAAGTCCTGTCTGCGATCGGTCTACATATCTACAGGCATTTATAATAATAGGACTTTCTTGTAAACACGTCAAATCCAGTTTATAGAAATTTAATGGTGCCTGGCACCATTAAATTTTTATAAACTTCAGCGATGCACCTTCTCCAGTTCCGTGCGGAGTTCTTCCAAGCCGCGATGTCCGTAAGTTTCGTTCAGGAGGTCCCCCTTGAGGCTGTGCCCCATGAGCCTTTTTCTGTCCGTTTCGCCGACGCCCGCCTTTTCGAGGAGCCTGTTGAAGGTGTGCCTGCACGAGTGCGGCGTCAGGATCCGCAATCCCAGTTCCTTCAGCTTCTGTTTCATATCACGCCGAAACTGAGAGGTGCTCTTCCCGCCAAGAAGCTTAAGCGCGTCCTCCCCGTCAAAGAACGGCCTGATCAGGGAATGAATCGGCACGACCCGCTCCTTTCCGGCGTCCGTCTTGACCCCGCCGCGAAAGTACCCTTCCTCAAGGTTCACCGTAAAGTCTTCTCTCGCATAAGCGCTGATTCGAAACCCCGAGTAACACATGACCAGGATCATCCGGACAACCGGATCCTTCTTGTTGTCCCACAGAATATTCAGCTCTTCATCCGTAAACGCATCGTGATGCACCGGCTCTCGAGTGTGCGGCATCACAACATAAAATCCGCTCTGCTTCACGCAGAGTTCCCTGGGGATGGCATATTTGTAAAGATCCTTGATCAGTGTCACGACATTTCGGACCGTTGACCGCGACATCCCGCTCTTCTGATCCCCCGCATCGGATTCCGTTCCCGCAATCTTATTGACAATACTCTGAAGCTCTCCGACACTCAGTTCGTCCAGCGTTCGACCGTGAATATCTGAGAGCAGCTCGAAAGCCGCGTTCATCCCGTTCCGCCTGCTCTTGGATCGCTTGACCGGCGCGTGCGGCACGAACTTGAATTCAAACAGTTCCTCATAGATCTCCTCCACCGTGCGCTCCGACTTCTTCCTGCTCCTCTTCTTCCAGAACTTCCTGTAATCCTCCAAAATCTTCTCGGCCACGATCCCGGCCGCTTCAATCTCCTGCTCTTTCCTGAGAAGCCGGTCGATCTCCTCTTCCATCCCCTCTTCATACACCCCGGCATGAAACGCCGTCAAAACAGCGAAGCCTGCAAACCAATTCGAGACATAGCAGATTGCGTCTGGGCGAATGTAAGTGTTTTCTTTTTTGACAGCGGGCGGGTGAACAGCATATGGCCGTGAACGTCCGCTTCCCAGGTAGCGTATTGATCCATATCCGGACGGAAGCCTTGAGATCGGCCTGTTTCCATTCCCTGCATTCGTTGACTTGTTACTCTTCATTTCCGTACCTCTGCAATTCTGTCGAGTCCAATAGGTTCATTAGGATCACGGCAGCGCCGCAGATTCCTGTATATGTTCAACAGGTTAGAGGTTTCCCGATATCAGATCGGATGCAGGTTTCTGTGATCAAATGTCCCTGATGGACACAAC
>DLYC01000021.1:0-11258 GCA_003447895.1 Lachnospiraceae bacterium
CGTGTCATGCAGATAGCCGACGATCTTCTCCTCGGGCGTCTCCAGCAGGGAAGCCACCTTTTCGGGATGGTTGAAATACGGAAGCCCGGCTTTATCACGCTGCCCTTCATGGGCCAGCCTCGCGATCAGTCTTGCCGCCGCGACTTTTTCAGATGCGTTCATTTTGAAGCTATCCTTTCGCTGTTTCATGTATTGCTCTTTTTGCTCTCGTCTATTTTGTATTCATAACCGCCGCCGGGCGCTTCAATAGCCTCTTTGGATGCGTCCCCTTCCACTTCCGACGATTTTCCCTGGTCGTCACCGCTCTGGCTGTCAGTGTTCTCTTCCTCACTTCCCTTGCCTTCGCTGTTCTCTTCTTTGCCTTCCTGATCGCCGCTCTGGGACTCGTCCTTTTTCTCGTCGTCGCTCTGCGCCTCGTCCTTTTTCTCGTCGCCGCTCTGGGACTCGTCCTTCTTCTCGTCGCCCTGACCTTCGCCTTTTTGAGTCGCGTCCTTCCCGGAGGATTCCTCGGTCGCCTCTTTGTTCTCCTTCTGCTCCGCCGGGTCAGGCTTTCCTTCCTCCTGCACGTTTTCTTCGGTCTTCCCGTCACCTGGGTTCTCTTCCGTGATCTCCTGTACGGTCGTCCCTTCGCTCTCTGTCGTCACCGCGGTGCCGGCTTTTTCTGTCTTTTTCGACGCGCTCCATGACCCGACCATAAAGCCCACAAGTCCCGCGAGAATGATGCCGACCACCGCCATGATGCCGAGTATCCGGAATCTCCAGTCGGAGGAGTCATCAGAATTTTGATCCTCATAATGCTCTTTTGTGGCTGCGCCGGCTGCGCCGTCCCTGCCCGCCGGGCCCTCGGTCGTTCCCCTGCCATGCTTTGAATCTCTGCCGCTGACAGATCCTTTGCCGGCATTCTCCTTCTCCGCATTCTGCAGGTAGGCCCGGATCTGCTCGGCGAAAAGCCGGACATGCTCCCGTTCATTGGACGGCGCCGTCTGCTTTATATAGGTCCCCCAGCCGAATCCCTCGTATTTGGGAGAACGGGAGCAGATCGATATGTCATTGTAGGCGCGGTTAATAAACTCCTGCTCCGCGATCTCCCCAAAGAATTTCTGAAACTCTTCCGACTCGCGCTGCTCTTCGTTCCACATCCGCAGAAGAGAATAATACATTCCCAGAAGGTCATACAGATGCTCCGCCTTTTTGGCCCGCGCAGCCGCCTCGTCAATAATAAACTGCTGCAGATAATAGCGGAACCTGTAAGCTTCTGTCCCATGCAGACCCTTCATCTTCTCATAGAGCCTGTTCTGCGAATCACAGATTCCATCGATCAGGTCCTGCCTTGCGCTGAGATCATCGCCCCCCTCTGAAAGACTGTCCAAAAAAGTGCTGATCTTAAGATCCAGATCGCACATCATCGCATATGCCTCGCTGTTCGCGCCCAGATTCCTTGCGTCCGAGATAACCTCTGTATAAATGTCCCTCTGATCTCTGATCGCAGACTGCCTGACCGCATGAAGGCCCCTCGCGATTCCCTCCGGATCATCCCGGAGGACCGCTGTCACCAGCAGCTTCCTCTGGTCCTGAAGGCTTCCCTGCCCCTTCTCTGTTCTCTTATCCTTTTTCCCCATTTTTATTGAACCTCCATCGCTTTTTGGATCTGCATGATCTCCCTGCGGGGGTCATTCATCCAGTTCAGTCCGCAAAGCCTGTATGTTTTCCAGCCTTTGCTCGCCAGGATTCCCGGATAGATCACTTCGCGATCGTGAATGCTGCTCTTGGCGTCATTAAAGTGATCGATCAGGATGCCCAGAGCATAGCTTCCGGGATTCTCCCGGTCCACGATGCCCAGATCGACCTTGAAGTCACTGCTTCCGATATTGGTGTGCACTTCATAGCCCTGTTCCTCCAGAGCCCTCGCAATGGCGTTTACAAGTCCTGTCGCTCTCTGTTTTTTGTCCCGGATCCTCTTGTCAAGGACCACTTCGCCCTGCGCGTATTTGAGGAATTCGCGGAAGTCGCGCACTCCCTCGGACCTGGCCCCCGTGAGCATATGCGGCTCTATACTTGTGATCACCATCATCTGCCTTCTCGCGCGCGTGAGCATGACGTTCAGCCTGTTTGCGCCGTATTCCTGGTTCAGGGCGCCGAAGCCCATATAGAATTTGCCGTCCTGATCATTTCCGAAGCCGGGAGACAGGATCACATAATCCCATTCCTTGCCCTGGCAGGACTCCAGATTGACCACCGTGACCAGTTCGTCGGTCTTTTTGCCGAGCTTCGAGTCCTCCCGGATCTCCTTCATCAAAAGCGACTGTATGAGGTTTCTCTGATGGATGTTCAGCGTGATCACGCCGAGCGTCCTTCCCTCATTTTCCCGCTTTTCGTAAATTTCCCGGATCCTTTCAATGACTTCTTCCGCTTCTTTCTGATTTACCTTCTTCTTCCGGTCGTAGAAGCCGTCTTCCACGAGTGTATACGAAACGCCGCTGACACGGGTATCGGCGGAAGGGAATGTCACGATATCTCCATTGTAATAGTGTTCATTGGAAAATGCGATCAGACTTTCATTTTCACTGCGGTAATGGAAGCGGAGCATCTTCCTGGGCATGGAGGAGATATAGGCCGCCGTCAGGATGGAATCTCTTCCGCTGACAAAATCCTCCTCTTCCTCGTCTCCCCTTATCTTGAATGTGTCGATCGGCTGCAGCTGCTTCTCGTCTCCGAAGATCATGCATCTTCCCGCGTGGGAGATCGGGATCAGCGCGTTGTACAGGGGCATCTGGGATCCCTCATCGATCAGCACAAGATCAAAGGGCGGGAAGCCCGAAGGGATGTACTCCGCCACGGCTGTGGGATCCATGATCATACAGGGAAACAGCGTGTGGAGCGTGGTCGGCGCCTCCTTGAAGAACGCGCGCACCGTGGTCTTTTTCCTTCGCACGAGCTTTTGCAGAATGCCGAACTGGGCATCACCGCTTACACCCTCGCTCAGATTCGGCACTCTCTTAAACTGAATCTGTCGAATCTCCTCCTTGACATTTTCGCGGATCAGTTTCTCCTTGTCCACAAGCTGCATAATCTTGCTCTTAAAGAGCAGATAGTTGAACTCGTCCTTCTTGACCAGCTCATCTCTTCTCTTGTCGATCTGCGCCTCGGCCCAGCACTTGAAGAATCCGTTCATGATATCGTCTCGGCTGACCTTGGAATTCTTACTGATCTCTTCCACCTGCTCAATAAAGCTTCCGTAGCCGTCCTCTCTGAGGTCTGCCACAACACTGTCGTAGAGGATCCGGCTTTTGTTGGAGTCATAGTTTCTCGTCTCGATCCATTCCTCATACAGCTCCGTTCTGGGAACATCCGGATGCTTCTCCCTGAACCCGTTCAGGTTCTTGACGATCTTCCGGTCTGCCTTCTTCTGGATCTCGGCGTATTCCCGATACTTACTTAGGACCGCGCGCGCTTCCCGCGCAAGTTTCTCGCCGATTCCGGATGTGATGTCCTCGATCCCCCGCTTTACTTCGGTCCGAAGCGCCGGTGACAGCTGCCGAAGGCCCTTCTCGGAGTCTTTCATAAACCGCTCATAGGCCCTGATCCCGTCCTTCTCCTCATCCGGGATCAGTTCGTTCTCTGAAAGCTTGTCTCCGTTTCTGACTTTTCCCAGCACCGCTTCCGGATCCTCCTCGAACTCCTTGAGGATCTGATTGGCGTCCTCAATGCTGAATCTCTCCCTGAGGAGATCATAGCACTTTCTTTTCTGCCGGTTTTTGATTCCAAGGAAGGAGGGACTGCCTGCCAGTGCCTCCAGTTCTTCCTCGAGAAGGTCATAGTACTCGTTCTCTTCGTCCAGGGCACTGCTTCTCATATCCTCAATACTGCTTCCCAGCACAGGGCAGTCTGCCAAAATAGTGGCGGAAATGAGCATCTGCTCCAGGACCTCCTTTGCGGCCCCTCCCGTCTCTGCGCCCAGGGTCTTCGCCAGCTGATCCGTCTCGGAAAGAAGGCTTCTGTATTTATGGATCGCCGCCTGCGCGATCTCGAGCGTTTCCCTCTCTCCCTTTCCCGCCAGGTTGTCATATCGTATGAATTCCGTATATTTTCCGCTGGCCTGGTCGCATTCTTCCAGAACGAGCCCGTACATGGCGAGCTTCTCTTCCGCGTCGGACAGGGAGATCCCCAGGATCCTGTCATCCATCTTAAAGCGGAGGTCGCAGTCCGAATACTTCTCATACATGTTGATCAGCTCTTCCATGGACTTTCCGCACGACGTCTTCTCTGTCATACAGGAATAGTACTTTTCCAGATACGCAAGGCTCGCTCTGTATTTTTCCCGCTCCTCCTTCATGTCCTGCGGATCGGCGCCTTTGGAATGAGTCTCCAGATAGTCCAGTGTCTTTTTGATCTGCCGGATGATATCGGCCGGCTTGTCCTTCCCGGACAGGATCCTCAGGTTAAAGAGTCCGTCGAAGATCTCATTGAGTTTCTCATACGCAACTTCCATGGCGGGCGCTTTTTCGGACACGAACAGCACTTTCTCTCCTCTGCGGACCGCCTCCGCCATGATGTTTACGACTGTCTGCGTCTTTCCGTCACCCGCGGGACCGACCACCACCTGCGCCTTCCTCTCGAAGGCGGATTCAATGATCTCTCTCTGGGAGCTGTCTGTCTCAAAGGCATAGATTTCGGTTCCTTTGTCCTTGTCACTCCCGTTCTTTCCGCCTCCCCGGTTGGATGTGCTGACTCTGTTGACCCAGTTCATCTGTCCCTCCAAGAGGCCGGCCACGATCTCATGGGAGGCAACGGAAGGCTCGCTGAGTCCGTTCCAGACTGCTTCATTGGGGACATTGTAGAGCGCCAGGCGCACAATATTTTGTTTGATCTGCCACCCCTTCTGGTTCTCGATCAGAAATTCTATGTAACGGAGCTGTCTGTCATACTCCGCGCCCGGCCGGTCCAGGATCTGGCTGGTATCAAACTGATAGGACTGATTTAAGAGCACTTTGAGGGCCGGGTTAAAGAGAAGGCCCTCCGCCTTGACGCGGAGCTGATAATCGCCTCTCCTGTTCTTGTAGATCTCCGCAGGGCACAAGTACATGACCGCATGACAGTTCTTGTCCGCAGCCGGTTTCCAGATCAGTTCATTGATCGCGATATACAGATTGCTCTTTCCGGTTTCCCGCTCGTTCTGCACCTGTCTGGAGTAAAGTTCCCGGAAGATCTCTTTCCTGTCCTTGCCCTTTGCGCCTGCCGACTTCCTCCCGGTTGTCTTCTTCCCGATGAGGTCCATGAACGCCAGCGCGATCTCGTCGGCGGCCTCTTCTCTGTCCCCGATGGAGTCGGCCCTTAGGAAGACAGAGACATCCGTTTCCGCCGTGATCGACAGTGTGTCTGAGTCGCAGCTCAGAAGACGGCTCTTGACCGTCAGATCCATGGACTTGTCCCTTAGCTGCGCGATCCTGCTTCTCTTCTCCTCGGAGAACTCCTCACGAAGAAATTCCGCGGCCGGTTTGTCTCCGGGGGCTTCGCAGATCGGCTCATCCGTATAGGTGTAGACCGGATTTTCGCCGCTTCTTCGGGACCTCTCCACGTCGGTCATATTCTCGAGCTTTGCCATATTCCTCTTTCCGATCGCCACCGCATCTTCAAACCCGATGTCCTTGCCGTCCGTGTAGGTCGTGCACTCGATCGGAAGAATGTCCTGCATGATCGCCGACCACTCTGTGCTCGAGTAGTCCGTGGCTCTGACGATCCTTTTGGGAAACACTTTGTCCACGAGCCAGACAGCCGCGAACGCGTGCCCCGGAACCAGCACCAGAAGAGAATTCAGGGAATCCGCTTCCAAAGCGCTGGCATACAGGACGGCAAGATCCAGACAGGTTCCCTGCCTGGAGCTCTCATGAAGGACCTGATGAGGGATCCTGATCTTCTGCCCGATGTCGAAGCTTGCCGGCGCGGAGAGGTAATGGATATCCATATCCTGTAAAGCCTGATAAATATAATCCGCCTGCCTTCTTACGCCTGTTTTGGTTCTGCACTGATAGCCGCACATCGAATCGCCGGCTTCGGACGCGTACTCCCCCGCTCTCTTCATGACCTGATTTAAGAGCGGGTCATTGGGCTGCATAAAGGCGGGCAGCGTGTCGGGAAAGTGCAGCGCGTCCCAGTGAAGATAGGGCTGAATATGGACTTTGGTGTGCAGAAAGCCCAGGATCACATCCGGCTTCTCCGGATCATAGATCTCGATCCGGATCCGCCCGTCCTGCGCTTCGATGAGGTCTGTCCTGTACAGCGCGTCATTGAAGGTGATCTCCGGGGTTACTATGGAAATAGTCGTCGAAGCGGATGTGGCGCTGACCGCCCGCTTAAACTCAAACAAAAACGCCGGTTCGGACACGATCCTGATCACGTAGTTTCCGGGTGCGCAGTCCAAAACGCGGATGTCTTTTACTACGACCTGCTTTTTCTGGTGGCTTGCCGCATAGTTGATGTCGGTTGCCACGGTTGCACTGATATTGAATGCCATATACTCTCCCCCTTTTCGGCGTCGATGCTGCCAAAAAATCTGACCCTGTCTGATTTATTCTCCTATTATGTGTACTTCCGTAAACAGCTTCTCCAGTTTTTGGTCTCCCGCCTGCCTGGTCTTATACAGATACATCCCCGTCTCGTTATAAATATCCGCAAATCTCGGGATGATCAGGCTTCCCGGATCCTCCGCGTCTTCCCGGAAGTTTGCTTCGGGGTTTTCTTCCCCGTCTTCTTCGTCCGCAAGGATCCGGTTCACTTCCCGTCTGGGGAACCTCCTGTCCGTGACGAGGTACAGGCGCTTGATCGAAGGGACCTCTTCTTCCCTCGCGGCTTCCTCCAGAAGGATCAGTCCCATGAAGAGCACATGGGCCAGATTGTGTTCCGTTCTTCCATAGCTCTCCATGAAGGAGATCTGCGTGTTCTCATCGATCACTTCAAACGGTTTGACCCCGAGCGACACTTCATTTTCATAGACAAAAGCCACCCGGACGCTGTTGTAGGATTCTTCCCCGTCCTTTTCGGCCATTTTTCTGAGATCCTGCTGAATGCGGGAAAGCGCTCTGTTTATGGGGCTCTTCGCGCCGTACCCGGACTTTTGGCAGATGCAGATCACTGCGCTGAGATCACAGTTTTCCCGTTCTGTCCACCGATCATAATCTTTAAGTGGCATGTTCGTCTCCTTTATAGCATGAGCCTTATTGCATTCCTACAGAAGTCTGGTTCAGGATCGTGCTGATCATCATTCTTACCTCATCGGTCACCGCGTCTTCGCCGCCTTCAATGAGTTTTTTGATGTCGACTGAAACGGCAATGTTTTTATCGTTGTCCGTAGGTCTCCCATCCCTGTCAACCATTCGCATGGCCGGCAGATAGTCCCCGTCGAATGTATAGAACTGGGCAAATCGGACGCCGTTGTTTTCGATCGTCTGCGCCTCGTCCAAATAAGCGCCGCTGAAATCCTGCGGTTCCGAAGTGGCGGAAACCGAATCGGAGAACAGGATCACACCCCGGTAGATTCTCTCGTACTCCTTCGGATCACATTCATTCTGCCTGCGCAGCTGTTCTCTGAGCGCTCCGTCAAGATCCTCTCTTCCGTCCAGGGAGCCTCCGTAAAACTCAATGT
Source organism: Lachnospiraceae bacterium (assembly GCA_003447895.1). Classification (GTDB taxonomy): domain Bacteria; phylum Bacillota; class Clostridia; order Lachnospirales; family Lachnospiraceae; genus CAG-791. The sequence continues at coordinate 7,640 of DLYC01000021.1, forward strand.
TATGGATCGCTTTTCGCAGTCTGTCCACATCCTTTGTAAAGAAGCTTCCGTCGGAGAAGGAAACGGATTCCGCCTCATTGTGAAGAAGGGTAAGTCCATACCGGAAGTCGATTCCCCTGTACTCCTTCTGTCTGGCACTCATATCCTTCAGGAACTCTTCCAGCACATAGTACACGGCGGGAAAGACGGATATAAAGGAGCTTGTCGCATCCAGGATGATACCGGTCAGTACCAGCGTTTCCTTTTTCTTCTCCGCGCTCTTTTGCATTCCGTGTGCCGGCCTTCTCCGCTCTTTGAGTTCGTCCCTCTGTGCAAAGCGCTCTTCTCTGACACGCTTCTCTTCCCGGGGCGGCTCCGGACGCCGCGGCGGGGTCTCTTTCCTTTGCGGCGCTTCCTCCGAAACGATTTCTTCCGGATCCTCTTTCATTTCCATCATGGGGATGACCTCATCCGGCTCATATGTCTCTTCGTCTTCCGGGGGCGCTTCCTCTCCATGCCTGGCCTCCGGCTCATACTCAGGCAGGTCAGACTCTCCGGGGACCTTGATCCAATCGCTGTCGGTCGCGATTCTTCCGGGCTGTCTGCCCTGTTTTCTTCTGTTTTTATCCATCGGTTTTCTCAGTGACATCGGTCCCACCTTTCTAGAGAGTAAATGTGATCTCTGTTCCGTTTTCTGTTACAAACACATCCTGATTCCTGACTCTGAAATCCTCGTTTTCCCTGCCCGTTCGCCGCCTTGTCTCCCCTGCCGGGATGTAGTAGACCTCCCCCCCAAGGTTATAGATCGTCATCGCGACGCGCCCGTCCGCTGTGATGTCCCGCATGCTGTACCGGTAAAGCTTTTTGCCGGACTTTCGTCCATTGACCTTACTGCACACAATGGGCGCTTTCTCTTCAAATCTGGTCAGGTTATTTCCAAGGACCGGCATGTTCTCTATTTCCATCAGGGCTTCCAGCTCCGCCTCGGTTTTTCCGTATTTGGACCTCAGGAACCGGATATAGTCCTCTATGATCTCCTCGATCGAATCATATCTCTTTTCAGAAGGCGCGCCGCACATCCTGTCGAGCATTTTCCTGAAAGCTTCATATTCCGGCGTCTGATATTCCTTTCGAAACCGTTCTGTCTTTGTTCCAAATCCCAGGGCGGGATCTTTGATATAAGGGATCTCCTGCCGGAAGGGCTTTTCATCCGGTTCCGTCGATTCCGGTTCCGTCGATTCCTCTTCCGTAAAGTAAGCTGCTCCGTTCAGCCAGTAAAAGAGAAGGCGCCCGGCCGCATAGAACTCGTCCTGCACATCCGGGAGTTTGAGGCTTCCCCCCTTAAAGAGTAACGGCGAGGAGTAGCCCCGGCTGAACGGCAGGCTGTTTCGCCCGTTCTCCGTCTCCCTGCTTCCCGAAATGTGGGCGAAATCAAAGTCAATGATCTTCACATTGCCGTTTCCATCGATCATGACGTTTTCAGGCTTGAGGTCCCTGTGTAGATATCTGAGGCTGGCATAGTTCAGGTAATACCTCATTCCGTACAAAAACTGCAGAATGTTTCGGAAGATCCCGGTCTCCTCCCCGGACGTAAGAGACCTGTCCCCAAGCCGCTTTCGGAAGTCTGAGACGTCCTCCCCTTCCACATACTCAACGCTCACGCCGAAATAGTAAGTCCTACTCCCGTCCTTGTGCTTGGCATACACAAGTTTCGTTCCGTAGACCTGTTCGATGAAGGGATAAAAGAACTGAAATCTGCCCTCCCTCTCATAATTTCTGACGGAATCTTCCACGTCCTGATTCCGAATTCTTCTAAGGTCCGGGCCTTCGAGCTGCACAAGCTTAAGAAAGGCAAGACGGTTTTCCGGAAGGTCCTCCGCCTTTCCGATCTGCGCTCCCTTTTTGATCCGGATTTCTTCCGGGAGCCGGTATACCTTTCTCTCCCGGCCGCCGCACTCTTCATACAGAATTCTTCCCTTATCAAGCATCCCTTATTCCTCTTCTTCCTCTTCCGCGATCACATACAGGACTGCTGTCTGGTCATCGTCTTTGTCCGCTCTTGCCATCTCAAAGAGGTTGTCCAGAAAGAACCTCTCTGCGTCCTCTCCGTCGTCAAGGCTCTCTGACAGTTCCATACGGATCGTGTCCTCCGAGATCCTCCCGAAAGCGCCGTCTGAGCCAATGAGGATCGCGTCTCCGGTCCTGATCCTTCCGATCGGATACGTGCAGATGTCTTTCTCTTCCAAATGCTCATAGCCGCCAAGGTAGTTGTAGAGTCTGTGATCATCCTCGTAATACTCTATGGAGTACCGCTCATATTCTCCTCTCTCCGCTTTGAGCTCAGCCTCTGTCTGAAGCCGGGAGATCAGACTGAGTCTGTCCCTTTGGCCGTCATAGTAATAGATCGGGGAGTCCCCGACATTGACGGCCACTGCGTAGTCCTCCACGATACATACCGCACTGATCGTGCTTCCGGTCTCTTCGAGTCTTCCCGCTCCCCGGCACACGCTTCTGTTTGCGGCCTGCGCCGATGCTGTCATGGCCTCCTTAATTCCGCGATAGTCATGACGGGCGGAATATTTTTCCATATCCGTTTTCAGATACGCTTTCATGAGTTCCGAATAGAAGCTTTCCAAAAACCCGGAGACTGCGTTGTAGGACGCCGTCTCTCCGTTCTCAAGGCCGCCCATGCCGTCTGCCACGACCAGGAGCCGGACCGTGTAATCGCCCATAAAGGTATATTCGGAGATCATCAGCCTGTCTTCGTTGACTTTGTGCCTCCTCGACTTCACCGTGTTCCAGTAAGCTCTGTAGTTCATAGAAACCTTCTTTCCAAGAAAAACGTATTTCTTTGGTGTATAATACAAATGTGACGAAAACCAGTTTCTGAAGGAGATTCTTTATGCATTCCGTGATCCGTTCCGCAGATGGTCAGTATATTATCAAGAAGTGCCTGGAGCCCTCTCTCCGCCGCGATGCTTTCCTGGCTTACCGGAGAGAGTTTCTCGCCATGAAAAGCCTTTTCCTGCGGGATCCGGAACGGTACCGGCTTCTGTTTCCCGTCTACCGCACCTGCGGCTTTGACCGGCTCGGAAACCCCTGTATCAAGATGGACCATATAAGCGGGATCACGCTTGAGCAGAAGCTTCGGAGCATGGCACACAGAAGCCCGCACAGATATCTGACCGACAGCCAGATCTTATATCTCTTCGAGCAGCTCAGTGCTGCCCAGGAGATGCTCAGCACCGTAGGGCTTTTGCAGCTCGACCTCAATCCGGAGAACATCATCGTGGTGAGCGACCGCTATGACATCCGCCTGATCGATCTCACGGATGCCTGCAGTCTTTCTGACCGCAGCCTTCCCTATAACCTGATCGATTATCACGCCTCTGTGGATCTTCCGCCATCTATGCAGCTTCGTGAGGCCGGCGCCCTTTTATTCACGCGCCTTTTCTACAGCGGAAACGACCGGTATCAGGAAGCTTACAGCCAAAGCAGCTTCTTGAAAAGATATCATCACTACTGGTCTCTTCTTAAGTGCCTGGACGCGCCGGAGAGCCGGCAGGGACCGGAGGATCCAGGCGACTGCCTCCGGTACTGGAATCTGTGGCTCAGGCAGTTGCGGCTTCTTCTGTCCTGA
>DLYC01000021.1:11316-20997 GCA_003447895.1 Lachnospiraceae bacterium
TCCTGATCAGTCTTTTTCAAAAAGGTACTCATAGATCTCCGCGGCCGCCGGCATAAGTTCATAGCCGGACTTGTCTGTGCGGCACTGATTTATGACTACCACATATTGGGGGTCGTCAGCCGGCGCAAAGCTCATAAACCATGCGTTATTTTTGATCGCGGCCTCCCCCTTCTCATCGAGAACGGCCACTTCTCCGGTTCCGGTCTTTCCGGCAACGCCGTACTGCTCAAACAGGTCCTGTACCTCAGAGAGGTCATGTCTTCCGGAATTGAGGAGCGCCGTCTCTCTCATCATGGCGGCCACCTTGTCCGCCGTCTCCTTACTTGTCGCCTCACTTAAAAGCTCCGGCTTTCCCTCGTACACGGTCTTCCCGTCTGCGTCCGCAATGCTTCGGATCACATACGGTTTCATCATTCTGCCCCCGTTTGCTATGGCCTGCGCGATCATAGCCGCCTGCAGACAGGTCAGTTCCGTTCTTCCCTGTCCCATTCCCGTCTGGGCAAACGCGTCCTTTTCAACCTGAAGGTCGAAGGTATACGGGACATCTCCGCAGTCCAGACGGATCGCCTGCCCGGAATTCTCCCCGTCTTCTTTCTGCGTCAGCATGAATCCGGCAGCCGTCTCCGCCAGTGCCTTCTCTCCGAGCGCCATGGCCGCTTTGGCAAAATATACATTGGTCGAGGTCAGAAGTGCCGTACGTAGATCTACGGTATCCCCTTCGTCCAGGCTGATCTCGTCATAATGGAAGGAAGTCGGTTCGCATTTCCATCCGTTCACGGTGTAGTCCTTGTTGGCCGCGGTAAACTCCTCCATATCGTGGTCGATCAGGGCCACCGACATCAGGACTTTGAAGATACTGCCCGGAACCTCCGGATTTTTGTAGGAGACCGGGGCCGACGGCTCAAGCTTCAGTTTCTTCTCGGCCTCGTTCATCTGTGCCAGCGAAGAAGGAATATCATTAAAGTCGTAGGCCGGAAAGGCGACCATGGACAGGATCTCTCCCGTCTTGGCATTCAGGACAACTGCCGAGCCGGTCTGTGTCGTATCATCCATTTGCCCGCGCATTGCCTGATAGACCGCGTCCTGCAGTCCGGAGTCCACGGTGAGAAAAGCGCTCTGTCCTTTCGTTCCCTCCGGGTCCACCGTGCTGTAGAGTCCGTTCGGCTTCCAGGAGGCGTCATCGAGAAATCGCAGGAGCCTGTAATCTCTTCGCTCTCCGACAGCGCCTTCCGCCGTCTCAGCGCTGATGTCGAGGGCTCTTTCTCCCGTAAAGCCTACCAGCTGTGAATAGGCGCGGGCGTGATAGTACTCTGTGACGCGCTTTTGGGAGGGCTCTTTCCCTTTGCCGGAAGCTTCCGTCTCTTTTTCTTCTACTGCTTCCATCCGGGTCTCCACAACCGGATCCCCGTTCCTGTCGTAAATGTCTCCCGGCAGGATCCGGATATCTTCCAGGGCTGCGCTCGCGTAGTTTCTGAAAATCTCTGTTCTTTGGCTGAGTCCGGGGACGGCTCCCGAGCGGACGAAAAAGACGACCAGCTCAAAGAGCATCAGTAAGGCCAGCAAAAAATAGATGACCCTGCCGCGCTGTTTTTCTGTCATTTTTACCTCCCTGAGCGCTGTGCGCTGCGTGAAAATCCGCTCTTTAGCGCGATTTTTCCCGTTTTTTCCTGACTTTTCCGGTTGAAATGGCAAGAAGGACGCCGGTCAGTCCCATTCCGGTCGTAAGCGCTGAAAATCCGTACGAGCAGAAATACAGCGGGATGCCGGTGATCGGAAGGACTGCCAGGTTGTAGCCGATGTGAATCAGTGCCTCTGCGAAGATCAATAAGGAACCCGCCATTGCCACCCCCTGCAGATAGCGGTTTTGGCAGCCGTGCGCCACATTCATTCCCGCGACCAGAAGACCGATGAACATAAGGATGATGAGCATTCCCAGCATAAAGCCTCCGGTCTCCGCAAGATTGGCAAACAGAAAGTCATTGTCCGCTCCGTAAAGCGTAAACCACCCTGCGTTTACGCGGTATCTCTCCGAGCGGATTCCCACAAGGCCGCCCAGTGCAAGGGCGCACAGGCCGAGAGTCCCCTGGTAGCCGCCCCCGCTGATATCCCTTTCGGGGTGAAGGGCATAGCCAAAGCGCAGGATCAGTTTTTTGACAGGCCCCGGCAGGTTCCCCTCCGCTTTCGAATTCGCAAGGACGTAGCGGTCCGAGAACAGCCAGAACAGGGCGAACGATGCGACAAACACGAGGATCAGTGCGGCGGCTGTCTTTTGGTCCCTGCCGTAGACCCAGTTCATGATCAGATAGGTGAGAAGGATGACCAGCAGGGTTCCCATCTCACTGCAAAGGACAAAGAACAGGGAGAGAATCGCTGTGTGGAGCGTGAGATAAACCGTGCTCTTATGGAGAGGAAGACCCGGAAACATTGCGTCCTCTTTCTCCCCGCACAGCATTCCCGCTGCTACAAATACATAGAGGATCTTCACAAATTCAAGAAGGGTCATATCCCGGAACGTGATCCTGGCTCCGTCTCCGCTGATTCTTCCTAAGACCAGCGTGACCAGGCAGATCGCGTACTGCACAGCCATCATGAGCCTTATCATATGCGGAGATTCCAGAAGAAACCCGAATCTCCGGTACAGAAACAGCGCCGCACACAGAACCACTGTACAGAACAGATATTTGATCAGGCTGATATTGCGGGAGGATTCCAGGACCTGCGCCATCAGGCCGATGTTTACGAGCGCCGTCGGGAAAATGATAATGAACTTGTCGGCTCCCAGATAAAATGTGATCGTACAGATGATCGCCGTAAAGGTCATGAGTAAGACCGCCGCGGGAAAGAACTCCGCCCCCCTGCCGTAGATGATCATCAAAAGGAGCGTTCCCAGTTCCAGGGCAAGCAGGATGGCAAGGGCTTTTCGGTCCATCGCCCTGTACACGTCGGCCACAAACTGAGCGGGTGATTTTCTCTTACTCTTTCTCATGCTCTTAACTCCCCGGTGAATCACCGATCACTGTCAGACATCGAACTTATAGGGGTCCGTGTTTCGAATATCGATCTCTTCCTCGCGGACCTCCTGATAGGTCCGGCGGCTCCTGGTTCTGTCCATTTCTTTGTTCGTTACTTCTTCGTTCGCTGCCGCTTCTGCTCTCTTGCCGGCCGCTGCCCTTTTGGTTCCCTCCGCGCCGTCCTGTGCGTCGCTGCGCTTTCCGGGCTTTGCTTTCATCTTATCCGTATCCGTGTGGTCATGAGTCCCGACCGGTGTCTTGATCATGATCTTCGTGTCTCCGATATAGAAGTTTTCCTCTTTGTCAAGTTCCTGGCTGTCCTTGTAGTCCATTACCTCGTAATTTTTGCTTTTGGACGCCTTGTTTCTGTACTCGGAAGGATTGGTCTTTGCGAGATTTATGAACACATAGTAGGAACGGCCCTTGTCCGTGACCTTTTGGATCTTCGCGTGATGAGGCTGGACCTTTTCGTCTTCTATGATCCGGAGGTCGGCGTTTTTGGCAGTTCCGATCGTGAGCGGTGTCTTTTTCATCTCATAGTGCAGATACTTCTTATGCCCGGGAAGCCTTATGAAGAGAACCGGCGCGTTGACCAGTTCCGTGGGACTGTTGTCCAACGGATTTCTCACTTTTTTGGCAGGGCTTTTCTTTTCCGCTTTTTCACTCTTATTTTTGCCGATCGAATCCTTATACAGGTAGACGACTAAAAGCGCCACCAGAATGATCAGACAAAGCATTGCAAGAAATTTAACAGCTGTCATGTTTACACCTCCATATCGAAGCGCTTTGCGCTTTCACGTGTTTGGATCGCCTTTTCTCTGTATACAGAGTACCACCCTTTTGAAGCCGGCGCGCAAACCTCACTTTGTGCATCCGGCTTCGCCGCATGGTGTTTCTTCGTGAAACGCCGCGCCTTCCCGGCTCCTCATTTCGCCGCCAGCACTGTCTCCCACAGATTCTCCCGGATCTCCGCGACGATCACTTCTTTGGTCAGCCTTCTCCCGTTCCTGTCGCAGATGCAGTAAAAGGCCTCCTCTTTCCATCGACTGCCATCTCTGACCCTTTTCCGGTTCCGCGTAATGCCCGGGCTGAGGAATGTCCTCAGGATCTGATCAAAAAATCGGCCGGTGTAGCGATACGCAGGGCCGGCTTTCATAAACTGTCTCTCGAGACTCAGCTGATCCGCCTGCGTATAAGCCCCTCTGTAGTACTTTCCGGTCAGCACCGTATAAAAGAGTGCCGTCAGATAGTGCAGTGTGGCGATCTCTCTTCGCACGGCCGGATCCGCCTGCGGACTGTAATAGGGACGGAAGTATTCTCTGTGCTCGTCTTTATAAGCTTCGAAAACCGTCTGCAGCCCTTCCTTCCGCGCATAGTCTCTGCCTGACAGCAGATAGTGTGTCCAGTCCTGGAAGTCCTCGCTCCCGGTCAACCGCTCCTCCAGTTTGCGGAACTCCCCTTCTCTCCCCGGATCCGCCTCCTCAAGGAGGGAGCTGAGGAATGTCATCGCTCTCTTTCCCTGCTCGTTGTGGGAGAAGGATTCCAGCAGGTAATCGGCCGGCGGAAATTCCTCCGGCTCCAGAAGAAATACTTGTGAGGCCAGAAGGACCATGATCCTCAGCCTCTCCCCGATCGGCCGTCGCGCAAAGGACTCGTAATGGGCATCAATGGATTCCGCCTCCGCTTCTAAGGGCCCGGCCTTCGTGTCCTCCGAAAGTTCCGCCATATGCGCGTTTCTCAGCACATAGTTGGTCTCCTGCCTGTCGAAGCGAAGATGGAAGCACAGGTCAAGCAGCCAGTCCCTTGTGATCCCCGCGCTCTGATAAATTCTCCTGTATGTCTGCCTGTTGTTGGGGGCATAGAGATACACTGCGCTCTCCAGACTGATCTTCGCGGGATATCTCTTCCTTTTGTAAAAGGTCTCCTCCAGCCTCTCTCCGAGGGTCCTTGTCGCAGTCCGAAAGAAAATCCGGGACGACAATACTGCCCTTTTAATTTCTTCTTTCGAGCGGATTCCGTAAAGGGTATTCCGAATACTCTCCGTCTCCCGGCGGAGCGACGCTTCTTTGAGCTGCCGGTCGCTCCAAGCAGGCGCATCCGGTCCGTTGATCTCTGACTCCAGCTCCGCTTCCAGTTCCGGCACCTGTTCGAACGTGAGGATCCCTCTGCATACCTGGATCATCAGCGCATCAAAAAGATTTCGGCAGTACAGATCGATCCCCAGAAATTCCGAAAGCTTTTCCTGCGCGCTCACAAGGCGCCTGTTCCGTTCCTCTTCCCGTTCCGGCGGACCGTACTGCCTGTCATAAGTAAAGAGAGCGATCGACAGCACGGTCTCCGTATTCATCGGAAGGTTCTTTCCCTTTTCCCAGTTTCCGACTTCATTCCGGTGATAATGCGCGCAGACCTTCCTGCCGTCTCTCACTCTGTAGTGGCAGATCGTTTGCCCGAATTTCTCCTGTCCGGTCTTTCCTCTGGACGCCCGGATCCATGCCGCGTAGTTCTCTTTGTTCACTGTCATCCTCCGCCTTTCGTAACCGCTTCATGCCGCAGGCCGGAATTTCTCTCCTGCCTCAGGTAAACAAGCGGGCGTCCGGGGAGAAGCAGGCTTTCTGCGCCCCGCTTCCCTTTCCGGACCGGGAAGCGTCCGCCTCCTGTCTCCTCTTCATCGTCTCCCGGCGCGCCTTCTCCACCGCCGTCGTAAGGGGCGTTATTTCCACCCCGTCCAGGCTGACTTTTTCGATGCCGCTCCGCTTCTGCCTGGCCGCTTCCGCCAGCTGCCGGTTCCTTCGCTGCTGCGCCTCCAGACCGGCCAGGCTCTCGCTTATATCGTCGATTTCCAATTCCAGTTCCTGGATCTTACTTTCCCGCTTCTTTATTTCCGCAAGGTTCTCGCTGATTGCCCGGTCAATCCTCTCATTTTCATTATTCATCTCGTTCATGACATCCTCATACTTTTTTTGGACACTGCGCAGAGCTTCGCATCCTTTCCCGAGGATCCGCTCTGCTCTAAACAGGATCTGCGCGGTTTCTGTAAGATTTTCCTTATCGACCGCCTCTGTCTCCCAAAGCGCCTTCAGGCACTCCATCTCCCGCACATAATCGGCGTCTTCCCCGACATAACTTCCCAGCTGTGACAAAAAATACCGGTAAAAAGCGCGATGGCCGTTATACAGGTCCTCATAGTCCGCACACCTGTTTGTGGCCGTCAGGTCGCGCGCCCGTTCGGCATACAGATGCAGATAATTGATGCATTTGTTATAAGACCGCATTTCAAGCGCCCCGGACAGCCAGTCCAGCATGTTCTCTACGAGCGCCGTCCACTGACCATGAAGCTGAGCGCCGGCAGTTTCCTTCGAGAGATCTTTGATCCTTCCCGTCTGGATCTGGCTGATTCCTCTGCAGTCCTTCCACAAAAGGTAGCATCGCCGGTTCAGGTCCGCCTCGCGGTTTCCCACAAGTCTCTGCTTCTCGATCCGGCCGTTCCCTTCCTTCCGGATCTTCTCGTAAACAACCGGATCCAGAAGATTCTCCGCCCAGATCGTATACACGTCACTTCCAAACTCGTTCGCGCACAGGATCTTTCTGTGAATATCATCGCCGCACGCTTCCCAAAGGGTTTTCTTAAGTCCGGCGGCCGTTTTCGGATAGTCCCGTTCCAGTGTCCTGGCTTTGGCGGTCAGCTTTTTAAGCGTTTCAGGTTCGATCGGAACTTCGCTCTTAGCGATTCCGGCCCGCACTTCTTTCAGCCACAGATCTGCATATTCCTTCTGCTCCTCGGAACTGTAATCCTGAAACTCTTTAAAGCGAAAGTCTGCCAGTTCCTCGAGCGAATACTGCCTGAGTGTATCTTCCAGGTCTATGCGGATCCAGTCTCTGTCAATCTTCCGGAATGCATCCTGACTCTCCTGTGAAACAGAAGTCCGATAGCTGTCCAGAAATTCACGTCCCGTTTTCTGGACCTGTTTTCGAAGATCCTTGTCTGCCTTCCGGCAGTTTTCCAAAAAGCAGTCAAAATATTCCCCGGCGTAGCGCTCTTCCAAAAAGTCCTTCTCTTTGCCAATAAAGATCAGCCCCTTTTCCGTTCCCTCCTTAAAAATGCCCTTGATCTTCACGCGGATCCAAGGCGCAAAAGCAGGAGTTCCCGGATCAGGTGTTTCCGGATCGAGCAGACTGCTCACAGAACACCGCTCCTTTTTGTCCATCTTGAAATAGAAGTCCCCGCCAAAGAGGACTTCGCCCATCTTTTTTCGGAAGCTCCCGATCTCTGTCAGGACTTTGTAAGTCGACAGTCTGCCGAGGAATGTGTCAATATCTTCGATCTTTCCCAAGTCGCCGGCAATGCAGGATTTCTCTCCCTTTTTCTGCCACAGATCTGTCAGGGCCTCTTTTCTGAGATCCTGATCCGAAATCACAAGGAGATTGTTATAAAATCTGTTGTCGCCACTGGCAAAAGCGCTCTCCAGCATCTCTTCATAGGCCTGCTTCGCTGTCTTTCGGAGGTCTCCCGGATCGGTGCTCCACACATTTTTCTCATCTTTGAGGATATTGAAATGCACGATCGCGAGGTCCATTTTGCTCAGGTCATTGGGTAAGGCCAGTACCCTGAACAGGAGATCACAATAGCCCTTCGACTTCATTGCGCCTGCTACCAGCGTATTAAACTCAATCGGTAAATCTTCCCTTTGAATCTCTGTGACCCCGCCGCTTCGAAGCTGCCGGCAGAAGTACATCAGATCGAGCGTATCCCCGTCAAACTCTTCCCCCGCAAGGCCGCAGTCTGTGAGCTCTCTAAGAAACGTCCTGTAGGCTTCAAGGGATTCCATCGCCTTCTCCGCGAGCGCGTCGTAGAGATCCTCTTTCCCCTCGGCGTTCGCTCCCGCCTCTTCGTGATCCGAGCGGTCCGATTCAGGATCGCAGTAGCCCAGCCTGTAAAACTGCCCTCTCTCCGGCTCGCTGTCCACGAACGAGACAGCCACGCGGTTTCTGTTCTTTTGGGAAAAGACACAATAGGTCAGTCTGCTTCCGAAATCGCCCCTTAGCTCCTCCGGAACCGGCATCAGGACACTGAGAAGCCACATGATCTCTCTGGCCGCTGTCCTCTTCTCCTCATCCGTAAGCCGGTCCTCGGGAAACACAATCGACAGCCTTTCCTTTTTTCCGAAGATGATGGGAGCAGCCCCCGCCAGGAGCCCGGCGAGGCCTGCTTTTGAAAAGCCGTATTTGCGCAGGATTTCCGAATAGTTCTCCTCGGAAATACAGGGGTCAAACTCTTCCTCCGTATACTCTCTGCTTTTGTCACAGACAGAGTCATACGCATACCTGAGATAGTAATCGGAAGGATCCGAGGAGGCTTCATCCGGCACCCAGATCTGGACCAGTCTGTTTGCTTTGTCTTTTGACTCGAAAGGGCTGACGCCTATGCCGACAAATTTTCTGAAATAGTTCGAATAGCAGACGAACTCAGCCGTCCGGCTGCCATCCTCTTTCACAAATGCTTCGCATATCTTCTCACAGGCCTTTTTAAACGCTTCGCTGTTGTCGCTGGACGCATAGATCCCCAATCCGGAGTTTATATCCCGATAATGAAACGCCTGATTGAATCTCATTGCTCTCCTCCTCTGCCTTATTTCTCGTCGATCCACCCGTTATCGGCAATCCTGTCCACAATACACCGGATCAGCGGTTCCACCACACGGATCGGTTCATACTGACCCTTCAGCGCGCCGTGCAGTTCCGCGTCACAGCCAAGGGCGCTGATGCAGTGCCAGGACCGTCCCTTAAATTCACTTCCGATCTCGTCGACTTCCCTCTCACTCAGGTCTCCGAACAGCCTGTACTCTTTGATCATATCCGTGACCGTATCGCTCGTAAGATCCACTTCCGCTCTGTTGGAAGGATCCGTATCCAGATTGAGGAACAGGGTCCCGTACTCCCTTTCATCGACCATTGGCTTTAAGAGGTCGCTCTTTATAATGACCCCCAGAAAACGCGTGCTTTCGCTCTTGGTTTTTCCGACGCGGCTCTCACTTCTGGCGAGCTTTAGGCTCCGGTATACATCCAGTGTCGTTTTCTTTTTCTCCTTCTTGTCACTGTCCTTCCTTTCCGAGCCCGCATAGGCCTTTTTCAGGACTTCCCTGGCGGTGACCCTCATTCTTCCGTCCTTTTTCTGTTTCTCTCCCTGCTCCTGTATGCTGTCTACTATGCAGGCTTTGAGCACCTCCTGAATACTCTTGGGATCGATCTGGTTTCTGTCCAGTTCAATGTTCATATCTTCCGGGTCAAACAGGTACATATCGACATTGGATTTTTCGATCACCGCTTTCAGAAAGTCTTTTTTCAGTGTGGTCGGCTTGGCAAGATTCTCACCTGCATTGTCATAGATTCCCACGGTCATTCTGTGTCCTTTGTAGTCCACATTTAAAAAGACAGGCTGGATCAATTTTTCTTTGATCGTCATCTCAGGGCATTCCGGGTTATCATCGCTGCTCAGCTTGTCCGCCTCTTCAGCCATACTGTCGCTGAACCCGCCGTATCCGTAGTAGTTGGCCGGTGTGATCTCCATATCATACCCGCTGATCCTCACGTTTTTTCCAAGCGCCTTCCACTGGTCCGCCATCAGCGAGAGGAGCATTGTCGTCTTGCCGCTTCCGGTCGGGCCGATCAGAGA
>DLYC01000286.1:0-7146 GCA_003447895.1 Lachnospiraceae bacterium
GGATGTTCGACAGCGTTCTGACAGCCGCGGATCCCGAGAGCGCATCCGGCGCCCTGATGAGCACGCTGGGCCTGATTGGCGGACTTCCTTCTGCAGTCGGTATGGTCATTGCCTGGCCTCTCGCCAACAAGCTGGGCAAAAAGCGCGCGATCGTCATCGGACTGATCTTCTCCCTGCTGGGCGGTATCGTCGCTTTCCTGGGCGTGCACAATTTCGTGATGGTCTGCACGGGCGTCGTGCTCAAGGCGATCGGAATCATCCCCGCGCAGTATGTTATGCTGGCAGTCGTATCCGACGTCCTCGATCACCTCGAGGCTAAGAACGGATTCAGAAGCGACGGCTTCACGATGTCGATCTACGGATCCATCATGGTAGGCCTTCTGGGCCTGGCAGTCGGAATCGTCAGCGGCCTGCTCGGCGCGACAGGATATGACGCAACCCTCACCAGACAGCCTGCGGCGGCGGAGAATGTACTGATCTTCGTCTACCTCGGAATGGATATGGTGTCCTTTATCGCATCGATCATCCTTCTGTGGAGAATGGACGTCGAGAAGTATGCGGCCGAGGATCAGAAGAAGATCAAAGAAAATCAGGAGAAGGCTGCGGCGGGTAGTAAGCAGTAAGTCGGAAAAACAGAATAAAAAGAGCATAAGAACAGTATCAAAAGAGGTGCTGCCCGAAGAAATCGTTAAAGAAATCGTTTCTTAGGGCGGCGCCTTTTTTGTGGACAGAAATGGATGGGCCCGGTTTTTGCCCGCAAAAGGGCCGCTCAGCGCGCCCGAATTCTGTCCGCGTACTGAGAAAAGCGGTAATCGGTGCGATAGGCTGACAAAGATTCTTCCGGGACGAAGAGATCAGCGTCTGTGCCGTCCAGAAGGCGGCGTCCCACAAGGATCTGCGAAGGCTCCACGGCTTCGAGGTAAATGGCCTCAAGGGAGGTGCAGCCGTCGAAGGCGCCGTCCTCGATGCGCCTTATCGTCTCCGGGACCGTGATCTGTTTGATCTCCGTGTTGCCGGCGTAGGTCGAGCGCCTCAGGACAGCGTCCTCTTTGTCGGACATCTGCGAAAAGGCAAGCGTCCTGGGCATGGCGGGCACATCGATCTCTGTGAGAGAGGTGTCACCGAGAGCAGCCTTGAGGTCGCGCACAAGTTGCCGGGTAAAGGCGGTCCTTCCGGCCTGGTTCAGGTGGAAGTTGGTGTCATAGAACCATCCGGCTTCCATGATGGCTTCCCGAGGATCTCCGAGAAGGGGAAAATCGAGGACCGCGTCCAAATGCGTATAAAAATCCAGAGCGCTCTGCTTTGCAAAACAGAGTGAGCCGGTAGGTCCTTCGCTGTCCACTGAGCCGGAGAGGGCCCCGCCTGTAACGGAAAGCCCGTTTACCGGGCAGAAGTGGTAGTAGAAGGAAGCTCCTTTTTTGCCCAGTTTCCGGGAATAGTCGTTGAGATAACCGGCAAATTCTTCTGTGGGAAGTTCGCCGTTCATGACCACGGGAAGATCAGGGTCATACTCTTCCGGCATGATGTTCCGGGAGACCATCTCGCTGTCGACATCCCCGTATTCGTTGAAGGAGCCGCGGCAGTAGAGGGCACCCGGGTCGGGCACTGTTCCGGCAAGCTGGTAACGGAGCTTCTCCATGGCAAAGGCCGGCATTGCGCCCAGGACGGAAGGGTAGAGGTCCGGCCGTATCTGCCCCAGCAGATCCCATGCGCCGTCAAGTCCCTGCAGGGCATAGGCGCCGTCCGTGAAATCGGACAGGGTCTGTTCGTTGATCTCCGGCATAAAGATCACGATGTCGCCTTCGCCGATGCCGCGCTGCGCCAGGTCCAGCATCATGCGGCTTCCGAGCGCCGCGTACATGCCGAAATTCACCACCTCATAGTCCGGAAACTCTTTCTCAATGAGAGAACTGTCCGCACCGAAGGCGGCGCTGCTGCCCCCGACCAGGACGATTTTCGGCCCTCGGACAGAGCTGAGGCGCTGGACCTTGTACTTGAGTTCCCCCATGTAGGTAGCGCCGTATTTGGCAGGGATCCCGACCGCGCAGACGCCCATAAAGAGCAGCGGCAGGAGCAGTGCCAGGCATAAGAGAAGGAAAAATGGTTTGCGTTTCATGGCTTCCTTTCTCAGAATCGGAAGTAAATAAAGTCATTTCCCGTGCCGCCGGCGAGATTTCCGATCCAGGAGACAAGGATCGCGGCGGTCATAAGGAAAACAATAATTTCGAAAATATTATTCTCAAAGAACCCGTCTTTTTTTGCGGACGAGTGTTCCCCGGGAAGCGTCCGGATCAGGTACAGCAGGATGGGGACCAGGGCGATCCGCACAAGAGACGCTGCGCCGAGCGGCAGCCCGGCAGAAAGCAGAGCGGCGCGCAGAATCCCCGGATCCGTCCATCCTCTGGCAAGTCCCGCATACATGGAAAATGCCTGCCGAATGGAGGAAGCCCTGAAGAGGATCCAGCCCAGGCTCGTCAGGAGGAATGTCAGGGCGATGCGCAGAAGGCGGGCAGAGCCGCGCACGGGAACGACCTCCGAGGCAGCCTGTTGCTCTGCGGAGAGGCTGCGCCTTCCTCCAGCTCCCGCCCCGCAGACCTTCTCCAACAGAACTGCGAACGAGAGCAGCACGCCGTGATAGAACCCCCACGCCGCGAAGTGCCAGTCCGCCCCGTGCCAGAACCCGCTCAGCAGGAATACGATCAGGATATTGCGCACATGCACGGCAGTTCCCCGCCGGCTTCCGCCCAGGGGGATGTACACATAATCCGTGAACCAGTTGGTGAGCGTGATGTGCCATCGCCGCCAGAAATCCCGAATGCTGTCCGCCAGATACGGACTGTCAAAGTTTACGTGCAGTCGGATCCCCAGGAGCCGGGCGGCGCCCAGCGCGATGTCCGAGTACCCCGAGAAGTCCGCATAGATCTGAAATCCGAACAGCATGCCTGCCAAAAGAGTGAGCGGCCCGCTGTAACGCCCCGCGTCAAACAGAGCTGACACATATGCGGAGACGAAGTCCGCGATCACGATCTTCTTAAAGAACCCGCGCAGGATATAGAGCGCCCCGGTCCGGGTGTCCGATTCCGTCGGCGAAGGGCACGCCTCAAGCTGCGGGAGAAGGTCCTCCGCCCGCTCTATCGGACCGGCGACAAGCTGCGGGAAGAAGGACACGAAGAGCGCGAAGTCTTTAAAGCTCCGCTTGGCGCGGAGCCTTCCGCGGTACACATCCAGGCAGTAGGAGAACGACTGGAAGGAGTAAAAGGAAATTCCCGCCGGCAGAGGAAGCCTCAGGCCGCGGCTGTCAGTACCGATCAGGTGAAAGACTGTATTTTGCACAAATCCGAAGTATTTGAAGAAGAACAGGATCCCGAACACAAAGACCAGCACCAGGGCAAGGATCGCGCCGGCGCGGCCGCTGTGTTCTGCCTTCGCTTTGTCGATGGCGATACCTCCGAGGTAAGTGACCAGTGTCACCAGAAGGAGCAGGGGAAAGCTCTTCAGGTCCCCTCCCATATAAAAGAGCCAGCTGGCAATAAGAAGGAGAGTCTGACGGGATAGGAAGCCCCGCGCGACGCTGCCTGGAGCCGCCTGCTCCGACGAGCTCTGAGGGAGGCGTCGCGAAGTGACCGGCAGTTTTCTGTAAAGCACACAGACCAGAGGAAATCCGATCAGAAAGAGAGGAGAAGTAAAATTCACGTTCCGCCTCCTTTCCGGTTTTTCCTGTTAAAATACAGCGCGGCCAGGGCAATCGTCAGCATGACAAGGAGCACTGCGGCGATCGTGTCATAGGAAAGGCCCATAAAAAGGGCAGCGGGAAACAGGACCGCGAAACCGGCCATCAGGAGCAGCAGGAGGATCGTGAGGAATGGGGCACTATTTTGCATCGTCAAGCACCTCCTTCAGATCGCGGCGGATCCTCTCCGAGCGGATCGATACGCCGTCCGTTGATAAATGATTGTCGGTGCCGAAGAGGTAGCGGCCGGGATAGAGGGAATCCTCTATGGGGGAGATCACCTCGGCGTGCAGCGTTTCGCGCAGCCAGGCGTCGAGCCCGGCCAGCGCGGCGCTGTCGCTCTCCTTTGAGAGCGCGGACTTGTTGCGGGGCGCATAGGTAAAGAGCACGCGGATCCCGTCCGCGGCGAACTTGTCGTAGACCGCGTTGAGTGGATCGATGTAGGAGTCCCTGGAAAAGGCGCCCGCCGTGTAGTTCACCGGCAGATCGTAGATCGGCGCGTCGTCCTCCGCGTTCGGCCTGTATACGATGTAATCGCCGTATTCATTGTAGGAGGGAGTGCTGACCGGCTGTCCGTCCTCGTCGAAATCCGAAGCGGAGACCGCATAGGACTTGGCTTCCATGCCGCGCCGCACCTTCTGGTAGGCGGTAAAAGCGCTGAGGACGCCTTCATAGTCCCTGTAGTCAAGCTCCGCCAGAAGGTCATAGTCGGCCTCGATCATGTTGAAGAACTTGTCATCAAAGGCATTTGTCGTGCAGAACTGCCTCTTTGCGGCGTCAAATTCCGGAGAATGGATCAAAGTATCGCCTGCTTTCATCTGCCTGCGGATCAGGTCCAGCTGGGGCAGCGCATTTGTGTAGGCGAATACGCCCATATTTACGACCGCGTAGTCCGGGAAAGCGTCGTCCAAATAGGCGCTGTCGTAGCCGAAGCGGGTGGAAGAGCCGGAGAAGAGGACTATTTTGGCATCGTTCGAGAGAGCGGTGAGCCGGTCATATTTGTCCGGAAAAGTGTCATAGTAGCTCCCGCTGTAGACGGGCGGGACGCATGCATTGATATGGATCGTCCGGAGGTTTTCGCAGCCCGCGAAGGCGTGGTCCGTGATCTCCGAGACGGAGTCGAACAGGACCAGTTCGCTAAGCGTGCACTTGTCGAAGGCGTGTACCTCCACGAAGCGGATCGTCGGCGGAAATACCACGCGGTCGCAGGTGACGTCCTGGAAGGCACCCTGCGCGATCCCGGTGACAGGGAGGCCGTCGATCTCAGAAGGAATCACAATGACCTCAGAGGTATCAATGACCTCCGGGGCAGTATGCGGCTGCGGTTGCTTACCGCCGGCCTCAGAGGTACTGCGGTTCCCACCATTAAACCCGGTGATCGTCACGGAGTTCGCACCCTTTTCATACAGGAAATCGGACTTGTCGTTACAGAGAGCCCACTCCGCGTACAGCGTGAGAGTCTCGCCCCGCCCGACGCGGACGCGGCTTCCCAGGCCGATGTGCTGCCCGCTGCCGTCCGCCGCGGTGTTCCAGCCTGTCAAAATACAGCCCTCCCGCTCAAACAGGTGCGTGCCTTGCCCGGTGTTGACGCGCAGGTGCGAAGCGGGGTAAGAAACGACAGCGGAGGGGCCGGCCAGACCGCTCGAAGCGGACGCCCTTCCGCCGTTTGCCTCATAGCGAATCGTATAGGGATTTTCCTCCGTGAGCACGGAGACCACGGTGTCGAATAAGACATCATGCAAAGTCACGAGGTACTGCCCGTCCTGCGCCGGTGCGAGCGAATAGTCGCGGTAGTCGGTCCCACGGACAGTACAGTGCTGTGCGGGAGTGATCGTAAACTGCAGATCGGACCCTTCCTTAGCTGTTAAAACGGAAGATTCGACCCGGATCTGCGGATTGTCCTCAATGACGACCCGGACCGTGCGCCCCGCGCGTACCGGAGAAAGCAGGGAGGAGACGGATCCGCCGCAGCCGGTGCACAGCAAAACAAGCGCGGCGAGAACCGCGGCGAAAGTGGCTGTCATGGATATTCTGCTGTCTGAACGCCGGCACCGGGCGGACCCTTTGGACATGGCTGGCTGCTCCTTCTGACTTAAGTAACTCTTCCTCCCTATTATAAAACAATACCTCTCTGCAAAATGGACACTTTACGGAAATAATCAAGCACTTTGCGCTAATAAATCCTGCCGCAAAATCCCGATGCTATACTGAAGCTAACATACACAACGTGTAAACCCGATATATGTAAAGGGAGGGAGGAACAAATGGGCAATAACAAATCAAAAGTCTGGCGAGGCCTGACAGCCACCGGCGCTATGCTTCTGGCTGCTTCAGTAACTGCTTCGACGATCGTGACGGCGCACCGCACCGACATCGACAAGATGATCGGAACACAGAGCACCCAGATCGTCAACGAGACAAATGCTTCTCCGGAAGAACTGTACACGTATTCTTCCGACTACTCCAGCACGACTGAATTAGTACAGGCCATGCAGGATATCGGAACCAGAATGAGCCAGGAAGGCAGCGTTCTGCTCAAGAACAACAACGCGGCGCTTCCCCTGAGCGCGGAAGAGATCGGCAAGGTATCCCTTCTGGGATTCCAAAGCTATTTCCCCAACAAGGGCGCGATCCTGGGCCCTACAGCGGCAGAGAACAAAGGAACGGAAGCCGATACGGTTGACCTTGTCGGCGCTCTGGAAGCAAGAGGCTTCACGCTCAACGCGACCCTGAAAGATATGTACAACAGCGACGCGCTCAAGAGCATCTTCAAGTCGGAAGTAGCCACCTGGACGGGCACTGCGGAGTACCTGAACCTGACAGCACCCTCGGTCGGCGGCGTCTACAAGGACAAAGAGCCTTCCGTCGCAGAGCTGGACAGCGCGAACGCGGGCTGGAGAGACAGCCTGAACGCGAGCAATGTGATGATCATCACGATCGGCCGCGCAGGTTCCGAGAACGCGGACTACACACCCGGTGAAGCCGGCGTAGATCCCGCCGACGGCCTCAACCAGACCGATCCGCTGGGACTGTCCGACGATGAGAGAAACCTCATTGCGGCAGCAGTAGAGGCCAAGGCCGCAAACGGCGGCAAGGTCATCATCCTGCTCAATAACGGCAACCCTATGGAGATCCAGGAGATCGCCGACAATGACGGCGTAGACGCGATCCTCCAGGTAGGCACACCCGGAAGCTATGGCTTCTACGGCGTGGCAGATATCCTGAGCGGCGCAGCTAACCCCTCCGGTCACCTGACCGACACTTATGCCGTAAAGAACTCTCTGAGCCCTGCGGCCCAGAACTACGGCGACCTGCAGTGGACCAACGCAAATCCGGCCATCTCCATGAACGACGCGATCGTGGAGGCGGAGAGCATCTACACAGGCTACAAGTACTATGAGACCCGCTATGCGGAC
>DLYC01000286.1:7299-8061 GCA_003447895.1 Lachnospiraceae bacterium
GATACGGCCTCTCCTACACGACTTTTGACCAGAAGATTAACGACGTGAAGGTAGACCTGGCTGCCAAAACAGCGACCGCCACAGTTACCGTAACCAATACCGGTAATGTCGCGGGCAAGGATGCCGTACAGCTCTACGTCTCCGCACCTTACACACAGTATGACATCGAGCACGGCGTGGAGAAGTCCGCGATCCAGCTTCTGGATTTTGGCAAGACTCAGATCCTCGAGCCCGGAAAGAGCGAGACAGTTACCATCACGGCGGACCTTCAGTACCTGGCAAGCTGGGATTCCACTGCGGATAACGCGGCGGGAACTAAGGGCAACTATATTTTGGACGCCGGTGACTACTACTTCACCGTCGGCAACGGCGCTCACGAAGCAGTCAACAACGTGCTGGCAGCACAGGGCAGAACCGTGGACAACGGCATGACCGCGGCGGGCGACGCCGGGAACGTACAGGTCTGGAATCTGGCAGCTCTTGACAACAAGACCTTCGCGACCACCAAGTCCGGCGTAAACGTCGAGAACCAGCTGGCGGACATGGACATCAACTACTGGATGCCCGGCACAGCCGTTTACCTGACCAGAAGTGACTGGGCGAATACGTTCCCCAAGACCTACAGAGACCTGACCGCGACCGACGAGATGGTGGCGATCATGGACAACGACGTCTATGAGTACCAGACGGACGGCGGCGAAGTGACATGGAACGCGGACAACGGCCTGACGCTCGCCGACCTCAAGGGCGTATCCGATTTCG
>DLYC01000293.1:0-178 GCA_003447895.1 Lachnospiraceae bacterium
CCTATGTGGCTCCTTTCGTAAACGCAGAGGAGACCGAGTACCTGGTCATCGAGGACGATTTCCCGAACGGAAGACCTGCGCTCGAAAAGGGCGGCATCATGTTTACCGACAGAGAGACCGTTGACAAAGTAGAGAAGATGAAGGTCTGCACCTGCCTCAATCCTCTTCACACAGCGCT
>DLYC01000293.1:313-6976 GCA_003447895.1 Lachnospiraceae bacterium
AAAGCTTGTCAAGACGATTGGCTACAAGGAAGGGCTTCCGGTCGTCATCAACCCCGGCATCCTGGATCCCAAGAAGTTCATCGATACAGTTCTCAACGTAAGAATTCCCAATCCCTTCATGCCTGACACGCCGCAGAGAATTGCCACCGACACTTCCCAGAAGCTGGCAATCCGCTTCGGCGAGACCATCAAGGCCTACGACAAGTCCGACGAGCTCGATGTCGCTGACCTCAAGCTCATCCCTCTGGTGCAGGCAGGCTGGCTCCGCTACATGATGGGCATCGATGACAACGGCGAAGCTTTCGAAATCTCCCCCGACCCGCTGGCACATACAGTGCAGTCTGTCTTGGCAGACATCAAGCTCGGAGAGAACAAAGACGTGGAGGCGACCATCGCCCCTCTCCTTCACAGCGAGGCGATCTTCGGCGTAGACCTCTATAAAGTCGGCATGGCTCCCAAGGTAGTCGCCTACTTCAAAGAACTCACCGCAGGTCCCGGCGCCGTCCGCGCGACCCTGAAGAAATACACAATTTAAGACATAGGAGGTGCCTGGCACCATAAAATTTTTATAAACTGCAGTTTATAGAAATTTTATGGTGCCAGGCACCTCCATTGCAGCATCCAAGGAGTACTCATGAATTACGAAGAATTGATGAACAAATACAATAGTGCCAATCCCTTTGCCAACACCATCGGCGTTCATGTCACCGAGGTGGGCGACGGTTACGCGCAGGCTGAAGTGGAGATCGCCCCTATGCACGTCAACACGATCCAGTCCCTGCACGGCGGTGTCGCCTTTACGCTCGCCGACACGACGACCGGCTGCGCCGCAAGAACCCGGGGACAGATCTGTACGACGATCGAGGGAAAGCTCAACTACATCCGCGCCGCCAAGCTTGACGACAAGAAGCTGATCGGGAAGGCCAAGGTCGTGCACTTCGGCCGCAAGACCATCGTTCTGACCTGCGACATCCTGACCGGAAAGGGCAAGCTGATCGCGACCGGCCTGTTCACCTACTTCGTTCTTTCGTAAAGTTTCCGATCCCACTTTCCGGCGGAATAATCCGTCGGAAAGTCCTGTCCCTCATTTTCCGGCAGCCCTCACATTTGCCGGATCATACAGGCCACCATAAAGACCATGCGCTCCTCCGGCGTCTCAAGGCTGCTGCCGAGAAGGCTCTTGATGTTGGCCATCCGGTACAGGATCGTATTTCTGTGGACGAACAGCTCCTCTGACACCGCTTTGATACTTCCGCCGTTTCTAAGAAACGACTCCAGGGTCATCAAATACTCCCCGTTATGATCCCGGTCGTACTCGATGAGCGGCGAGAGCGGCTTGTCCGAGAGATCCTTAAGGAGCGCCCTGTCCTCCACCATATACAGCATCCTGTAAAGTCCCATTTGGTCAAAAAACTGAATCCCTCTCTCTCTTTTGACAGCCATTTCCGCGGCTGCCCGCGCGCGCTTGTAGGCCAGGTGGAGGTTCTCGATGTCCTTCACCTGATCGCTCACGCCGATATAGACCTTCCGGTCCGGGATCCTTCGCGTGACCCGCTCCGCGAAGGCCTCCAGAATTTCCGCGCACTCCTCCTCTTCCATCGCGTTCATGATGATCACGAAGTACGACGCATAGTAAAAGAAATGGCCGTTGTGCGTCAGGTTGGTCAGATACAGCTGCATGCGGTAGGCCATCCGACGCCGCTCCACGGTGTCCATCTTGTCCAGGTCCCCGGTGGTGACAAGGGCCACCTCAAACGTCCCGTCCAGGTCAAAGTGCGGAAGGAGCTCCCTCGTGTAAAGGTCCTGCGCCTCGGGCTGCTCGATGGCGCGGATCAGGGCGCCGGAAATCTGCTCGTCCGTCTCGGACTGCACAAAGATCCGGATCGTGATGTCCTTCATCAGATCGGACAGGGAGATTTCCCATGGCACCACCAGGAGCGGGAAACCGCTCTCGTCACAGTATTCCTTCACGGATCGCGGGATTTCCTTCACATAGTACCCCGTGTTGACGAGAAGACCGGACGCGTTGTGCGTGTGAAGCTCCCTGGCGAGCCGCAGCATGTCTTCCTCCTTCTGGAAACCGAGCCCTGTCGTAACGGCAAATTCCTTCCCGGTAAAGTTGTGTATGATCGTCAGGTCCTCCAGCATCAAAAGCCAGCTGATCGAGTTGGACCAGCCGGCACTTCCGGCGACCATCACCATCTTGTAGCGGTCCTGGGATACGACCAGCATGTCTTCTATCGTAAAACCCATGTTTCACCTCCTGTAACTGTCATTGCCCTCCGGGGTCTGTGATACGGTGTTTCCTGTTCTGCCACCATTTCCATTGTACACGGTTTGTGCTCGCAGCACAATTTATGCATTTATATTTTGACATACAGCCTGTAGTAATGAATATTCTATTTGATATCATGGACTTAGAAAACAAAAGGAAATCAGTTAACCTCTGAGGTGCCGCAGGTGGTTTCGCGGCGCCCCGGCAACGGATCGATACATAAGGGGAGGATCAGGAAATGACTAAGAACGCGAATTTAACTTATGACAAGCTGGCTGTCGGAAGCGGCATGCCTGAGTGGGTGCGCTCCGAGCGCTATGAGTACTGTGAAGATTTCTGTGAGAATTACGCAGAAGGAAAGGAAGGCGGCCTTTGGGCGAAACTTGCTTCCCTCCTGACAGCGCTTTTCATCTAAAAGCGAAAAGGTGCCAGGCTTCATTAAATTTCTATAAACTACAGTTTATAAAAATTTAATGGTGCCTGGCACCATTAATTTTATCTGAACTTTATGCCCGCCTGGATCCTGGCCCGGTTCAGCACTTCGTTCACATCGAGGCTCTTCTGCAGCATCCCGTAGCAGAACTCATAATCCTTTTCATCGATTGCCCGAATAAACTCCGTAAATTCCGGAATCATGCGCTTCTCCGCGTACAGCTCCTGGCAGACCTCGACGGTCCCGTCCCGCAGCTGCATGATCGCCGCGCCGACTTTGTTGGGCGTCATCTCCGTCCTGATAAATCCGTTCGTCCCCTGGATGATCCCGCCGCTGTCGCCGCCACAGTCCTTGGCCGCTGTACAGACCGCCGTAAAGTCAGGATAGAGCATCATGAGAACACCGCTCGTATCGATATTCCGCTCCATATTGGGAAAATAGGAAATGCTCTCCGGCTTTCCGAACAGCCCCATGACATAGTGAATATTGTAGAGATTGAGGTCCATGAGCGCCCCGCCCGATTTCTTGGGGTCGAAGGCCGGCGCGATGATCCCCTTCTTGAAATTGTCATAGCGGCTGGAATACTGGCAGAAGCGGCTCTGCACGAGCTTAATATCCCCAAGAAGCGGAAGCCACTTCCGGATCTTCTGATAGCCGGTCATGTAGACTGTCGTAATCGCCTCGAACAGAAACCTCTTTTTCTTCCTGGCCAGCGCCGCAAGGCTCTCCGCCTGCCCGGCATCGTCCGTCATCGGCTTCTCGACAATGACGTTCAGGCCCGCCTCCAGCGCCTTTTTGCAGTACATGAAGTGCATATTGTTGGGCACCGCCACATAAACCGTGTCGATTCCCGCGCCAAACAGCTCCTCGAGATCATGCGCGGCATTGGGAATCCCGTACTGCTCGCTCAGCGCCTCCGCCTTCTCGTATCCGGTGGGGCTTCCCATGATCGACACAATTTCCAGCCCCTTCATCTTCACCAGCTCAGGCAGAAAGTCCTTGACGATCAGACCCGTTCCGATAATTCCGAGTTTCATATCGTTTCTCCCTTCGCTACTTGTTTCTCGTCAGCAAATGCCGTATGAAAACGTACAGGCAGATGATAAATGCCAAAATATAGCCGAAAAAGCCCAACGCCGGTATCCCAAGAAGTCTCGGCTTCATATCGGTTGTGCAGATAATACTGGAACTTATGAGGAGCGCCATGACCCAGAGTCCCATGACCACGTTTCGCACGAGCCTTCTCATCAGCTGCGAGAATTTCTTCGTCGCGTCCAGCTCCATGTTCACCCTGGCCTGGCCTTTTAAGTACTCCTCCAGCGCTATTTTGACAAGCGGGGGAATGTCCAGTGTCCGCCCCGCCGCCTTGTAGATGCGCCGCCCGGCCTTACTTGCCTCCACCCGCAGGTCGAAGTTCTGCAGCATCTCTTCCTTGAGCCTTGCCGCCGCGATCTCCGCCATGTTGATGTCCGGACTGATGTTTAGAAGAACCCCCTGCATCTGCGTGAGGCCCCGCACCAGCATCGTCATTCCGTGCGGGAGCTTGATGGAGTTGTTCTTCATGATCTCCATTGTATCCCGGAAGAATTCCACCGCGTCGATGCTCCCCATGGAGGCGTTTCCGTAGCGGTCCATAAGGTCCCGCAGCTCCCCGTAGAGCTTTCCGGAGTCGATCTTTCCCTGCACGTCGCCAAGCTCCAGGATCGTGGACTCAAGGACCGCGATGTCGCCCACCGCGATGGCTCTGACCGCCCGGGCCATGAGATTCCGGTCGCGGTTTGTAAGGCGCCCCATCATGCCCATGTCGATCCAGACGATCTTTCCGTCCAGAACCTTGACATTGCCCGGATGCGGATCCGCGTGGAAAAAGCCGTCGTCCATGACCTGCTTTACATAATTGTTGACAAGCTTTCGCCCGATCTCGGCCAGATCATAGCCCTCCGCCAGAAGGCTCTTCTTGTCATCCACGGGGCAGCCCCCGATATACTCCATGACCAGCACGCGGGAAGTCGTGTACTCGTGGTACAGCTTCGGGCAGCGGATGTAGCGGATCCCCTGGTTGTTCCGGGTGAACTCCTCCATGTTGGACGCTTCCTTGAGGAAATCCATCTCCTCCTGCGCCGTCGCCCAGAGCTCGTCGAGCACCATGTCAAAATCTACAACGTTCTTAAGTCCGCCCACCGGCGGCAGGATTCCCACGGCCCGCTTGAGAAGGCCGATATCCCTGGCCATGATGTCGTAGATGCCCTTTCGCTCTACCTTGACAATGACGTCCCGCCCGTCCAAAAGCTTCGCCCTGTGGACCTGCGCGATCGACGCCGATCCCAGCGTCTCTTTCTCTATGGAGGCAAAGATCTGGTGCCAGTCCTCTCTGTAGGACCGGTTGATCACTTCCTCCATCTCCTCAAAGGGCATCGGCGTAACTTCAGAAGTAAGCTTCATCAGCTCATCACAATAGCGCTGCGGCAGAACGTCGGAATGAAGCGACATGATCTGCCCCAGCTTGACATAGGTGGGCCCGAGCTCCTCGAGGATCGCGCGCAGTTTCTCCGGCGTGACACCCCTTGTGATCTGGTGCTTCCGGAGAACTGCGGTGATCTCCCCGAGCCTTGCCCTGTTGTCTATTTTGCCCTTATCGGACTGCGCAGCGCTCTCCTGCCCTGCGTTCCTGTCATCAGAACTCACTGATCGTCTCCACCCTTGGCAGCGCTCTCAGCCTCTTTGATCATGGCTTTGAGCTTTTCCAGCTCTTCCGCAGACATGTCGGAGATCTTCTTTCCAAGCTCATCCGCCTTATCGGCAGCCTTCTCCTCTGCCTCCGCCTTGGCCGCTTCCACGTCCTCAAAGCTCTTCTTGACGCTGCGCTTCAGCTCCTGGTTGAGCTCCTTGCCCTGCTCGACCGTGATCTCGCCCTTCTTGACGAGCTCGTCCACGATCTGCTGGGATTTCTCAGCCGTCACTGCAACTGCGCCGATCCCCATCAGGACCAGTTTCTTGATTCCGTCACCAAATACATTGTTATCCATGCTGATACCTCCATTCCATGATATCTATGACTGTTCACCGCGCCCGCCGGCCTACCCTTTGACCAGCTGCACAATGAAAGCAAACAGTTTCGGGAAAAAGATCGTTCCGCCGGCGACGGCCGCCCAGATCGACGAGATGAGCACCGCCCCGGCCGCGCAGTCCTTGGCTCTCTTGGCCAGAGGCTTCCACTCGTCCGTCACAAGGTCCACCACCGATTCCACGGCCGTGTTGACAAGCTCCATCCCCATGATCAGCCCGAACAAAAGAAAGCAGATCAGCCACTCCGTCACGGAGATGTGCAGTATATTGCCGAAGATGATCACCATCACTGCGGCAAAACAGTGAATCCTGATATTTCTCTCCTCCACAAAGCAGATTACGATCCCGTTCCATGCATTCGCAAAGCTTCTGGGCAGAGACTGCCTTCTGCCGTTTATGGGAAGATCCTGTTTGTGAAGATCACTGTCGTTGTGTGCCATCCTGCGTGTCCGCCTTTCTGCTTTCCAGTATAACACTAATCGGACGCCGATGACAGTAGGCGTTGGCGTCCTTTTGAGGCGCTTTCCGTAAAGCAAATAAGGCCCATTCTTTGCGAATGAGCCTTACTTGCTTTATGTAAGTGTAACAGAACGTTATGCGGTGAATCTCTCTGTTCTCAGCTGACCTTGTAGCAGATCTTGCCGGGGTTCAGGATCATCTTGGGATCGAAGACTCTCTTGATGCCTTCCATCAGTCTCATCTGGGCAGGGCCCGAGAAATCTGCCAAATAGTCCATCTTGCCGTGTCCGATTCCGTGTTCGCCGGAGATCAGGCCGCCCATGTCCGCTGCCTTGTGATAGATATCCTTCATGAAGACTTCGACATCCTTCTGGAAGGTCTCCTTGTCTACGGAGTCGTCGCCGCAGGCATAGATGTGAAGGTTTCCGTC
>DLYC01000293.1:7142-9739 GCA_003447895.1 Lachnospiraceae bacterium
TCCAGCCATGTGGTCTCCGCCTCGATCGCCTCCAGGAAGGAAGAACGGGCTGCCCATGCGTCGCGCTTCTTGGCGGGTGTGTCGGCTACCAGGACGTCGATCGCGCCCTCTTCGAGAACCATCTCAGCGGCCTTCTCAACTACCATGTTGAGCTGGTCCATATCATCTCCGTCAAAAGTTACCAGAAGGTAAGCGCCCACATCGAATCCCTCGATGTTCTTGGGGAATGTGCTTCTTCCGATGAATCTCTCGGAGGAGAGGACGATCTCTCTCTCCATGAACTCAACCGCCTGCGGATTGAGGCCGTGCTTCATAAACTTGGGCACCGTCGCGATGCACTCGTCAAGTCCCGCGAAAGGAATGATCAGGGAGATGGTCTCCTTGGGAGCGGGGATGACCTTGAGGGTCAGTTCTGTGATAATGCCGAGCGTTCCCTCGGAGCCGATCATCAGGTTCAGAAGGGAATAACCGGTACTGGTCTTGGATACGGTGGCGCCGAGCTTAATGATCTCGCCTGTAGGAAGCACGACAGTCATCGCGCGGACATAATCTCTTGTGCAGCCGTACTTGACAGCGCGCATGCCGCCCGCGTTCGTGGAAACGTTGCCGCCCAGTGTAGCGAACTTCTCGCCGGGATCCGGGGGATACAGAAGGCCTCTTCCGAGCGCGTCCTCCGCGAGGTCGTGAAGCAGGACGCCGGGCTGTACGCGGACCACGAAGTTGTCCTCATCGTACTCCAGGATCTTGTTCATCTTCTGCATGTCAATCATAATGCCGCCGTGAATGGCGACGGAAGCACCGGTCAGGCCTGTGCCCGCGCCGCGCGGAATGACGGGAATATTGTTCTCATAGCAGACCTTTACGATTGCCGCAATATCCTCTGTCGTCGTTCCGTCGATCACCACCTCGGGCGGATTGGTTCCGTAGATCGGCATCTCATCGCGGAAAAAGTCTTCATTGATATCAGCACCGGTGTGAATCTTTCCGGGCACGATCTTCTCGAGCTCAGCAAGAATTTCAGGTGTCACTTTGTTGTACTGCATTCTGTGCTCCTTTCATAAACCTCTGTCACTCCCTGCCGTTCCCACGGGCAGGTAAATGAACGCTGTCTTGTGTCCCTAAATATAGCCCCAAATTGGTTGACCAATTTCGTTTAATTGGTTCTACCAATTTATAAGAATATAGTAACCCGCCCTATCTGAATTGTCAATAAAACGATCAGAAGGGGCGGGTTTTTCTATGTTTTTAACAGTTCACTGCGCTCTGTTTTGGCAACAATTCCCTGTCAGTCCTTAAATTTTCTGATATATTCAAAGTGCCTTGTCAGGCCGTCCAGTCCCATGTGAAGGTCACTGTTCACGACGCCCATGACCAGCCTCCTGTGCGCGTCCTCCAGCTTGTCATTGGATTTCATGCCCTCGATGATCTTGCCCCGGAACACGGGAATGTGGTCTTCGATCACGTTGGTCAGCGCCCTGTACGTCGTGATCAGGTAGTCATTTCGGGAGGCCTCGATCAGGGTCATGTGAAGCGCCATATCGTGTTCGTAGCGCTTCTTCTCATTGTCCGCCGCGAGAAGGGCGTCCAGGTGCGCCTTGATGATCCTCTTGTGCTGCTCCGACGCGTTGTCCACGGCGAGGTGCATCGCCTCGCGCTCCAGGCAGTAGCGGAACTGGGTCAGGTCGTCCCGTCCCATCCCCTTCATCGTATAGATTAACGACAGCATCTCCGTCATCGGCTCGTCAAAATTCAGCGAGATATAGTGCCCCGCCCCGTGCTGCGACGTCGTCACGCCCATGTTCTCGAGAATGCGCAGTCCCTCCCTCACGGAATTGCGGCTGATGCCGAGCTTCTCCGCGAGCTCGCGCTCCCCGGAAAGCCTGTCCCCGGGCCTCATCTCTCCGCTGACCACGCCGTTTCTCACATAGTCGATCATGATCTGATACGGCTTATCCTTATTTACTTCTCTGCTAACGTCCTTCCCATCCATTCCTGCCTGCTCCAATTTGTTCCCGGATCTATCTTCTTCTCAATGCTCTCGCCGCGACCAGGATTGTTATGAGCGCGACCAGCGCAGCGCCTCCTATCGCGTAGAACTTGAGCGCCTCCGGCGACCTCCAGGCCGGCAGATCCGATCCCTCTTCATTCCTGATATAGAGCGCCATATTGCCAAAATCCTGAATCGCCGCGTCTACCTCCCTGGCGTTTATGCTGAGGTCCTGGTTGACTGTGAACGTGATCCCTTCCGTCATCAGCTTATAGCCCTCCGGCGCCGCCACTTCTGTGAGCATATAATCTCCGGGGACCAGGTCATAAACCGTATAACCCTCTTCAGAGTCCACGACAAACTGCCCGTCTTCGAGCGCCTCATCTCCCGAAAAGGCGGCAAACGTGCCATCCTCGCCCTTGATCTCCAGCCTGAACTGCGCGCCTTTGATCCTCTGATCCGAATCGACACTGTTCACATTGACGATCCTCAGATAACAGGATTCCTTTGTGTTGGTAATCGTAAAATGATTGACGCCGGCCACATAAGCCGCCCTGTACTGCGGGATAGCCGCCTCCTCCACAGAGTACTCGATCACATCGTCTCCCTG
>DLYC01000212.1:0-2527 GCA_003447895.1 Lachnospiraceae bacterium
ATGGGGCTTGACGAGAAGATGACCGTGTCGTCGCTTCCGATCGAGATCTTGCGGTGGATGTTCTCCGCCATGCGGCTTAGGGCCGCCATGCTCTCGCCCTGGCTTCCGGTCGTGATGATGACCGTCTGCTCGCCGGGGTAGTTTCTCAGCTGGTCCACGTCGATCAGCGTGTTCTCGGGGACATTGAGACAGCCGAGTTTGGAGGCCGTCGCAATGATGTTCACCATGCTGCGCCCTTCCACGACCACCTTCCGGCCGTACTTGTAGGCGGAATTGATGATCTGCTGCACCCTGTCCACGTTGGACGCGAAGGTCGCGATGATGATCCTCGTGTCGCTGTGCTCCTGGAAGAGCTGGTCAATGGTCTTTCCCACCGTCTTCTCGGAGGGCGTAAAGCCGGGCCTCTCCGCGTTCGTGGAGTCGCAAAGGAGCGCCAGGACGCCCTTTCTTCCCAGCTCCGCGAATCTCTGAAGGTCGATGGCGTCGCCGAACACGGGCGTGTAATCCACCTTGAAGTCTCCCGTGTGGACCACGATTCCCACAGGGGAGTAGATGGCCAGCGCGGCCGCGTCCACAATGCTGTGATTGGTCTTGATAAATTCCACCCGGAAGCATCCCAGGTGCACGGAGGAGCCGAATTTGACGACCTTTCTCTGCGTCGTCTCCATCATGCCCCGCTCGGTCAGTTTATTTTCGATGATCCCCATGGTCAGTCTTGTGGCAAAGACCGGCACGTTGATCTTCTGCAGAACGTAAGGCAGGGCGCCGATGTGGTCCTCGTGTCCGTGCGTGATCACAAAGCCCTTTACCTTATCGATATTTTCCTCCAGATAAGTCGTATCCGGGATCACGAGATCGATCCCGAACATATCGTCTTCGGGAAACGCGAGTCCGCAATCCACAATAATGATACTGTCTTCGTACTCGAAGGCAGTAATGTTCATGCCGATCTGCTCCAGTCCGCCCAGCGGAATGATCCGGAGGCCTGTCGCCGGCATCTCTTCACTCTTTTTAATTTTCTTCAACTTCTGTCCTCTTATTCGTCTTTTTCTTATTCGTCTTCTTCGATCAGGATTCCCATGTCCTCGAGCTTGTCCTCGAACAGAATGAGGACCGCGGACAGCTCTTTCTCATCTTCCACAACATTGTAGAGGCTCTCGTCGGAGCCCTCCGGCGCGTCGTCCCTGAGGATCAGCGCAATGCCGTCCCCTTCCTCACTGTCCGTTACCAAAAGATAGCTCTTTCCGCCGAGTCTGGCCTCCTCGACAATGTAGAACTCCTCTGTCTCCCCGGTGTCCGTCGATATTAATCGGATGCTGTCCATTCTTACCGCCTTTCGTGCGGGCTCTTAAGCGCCTCAATTTCTTCTCTGTGATTCTCCATGTACTCCTGAAGAATGATGCTGGCCGCGATCATATCCACATAGCGGCCCCGATCGTCGCGGGAAATGCCCATTTTGTCCATAATTTCATAGGCCTCCACAGTCGTGAGTCTTTCATCCGACATCACGATCGGCAGGCCTGTTCTGCGCTCGAGGCTGTCCCGGAACGCCAATGTGCTGTTCACTCTCTCTCCCGCGGAGTCATTCATATTCAGAGGGAGCCCCAGTACGATCAGGCAGACCTCCTGCTCCTTACAGATCTCCTCGATCCTCGCAAGAGTCTTCCGGACCTTGCTCTCTCTCTCCCTTCTTATGATCTCAGTGGGCTGTGAGGTTATAAGAAGCTCGTCGCTGAGCGCTACTCCGCATGTCTTCGATCCAAAATCAAGTCCCATGATCCTCATAGCGGATCACTTCTGGTTCCAATGATTGAATTCGATATAATCCTTCATGATCTCTTCCACCAGCTCATCGCGCTCCACTTTCATGATCAGGCTTCTCGCGCCCATGTAGTTGGTGATGTAGGTGGGATCTCCCGACATAATATAGCCGACGATCTGACTTACCGGATCATATCCTTTCTTGGTGAGCGCCTCGTAGACCACGGAAAGAATCTTCTTGACGCCCGTTTCCTGATCCGGCTGCACCTTGAAAAACTGTGTGTTGCCTAAGCTCTGGTCGAGCTTTCTGTTATTGCTTTGATCCATAAATTAATCAACCTCATCTTGCGACAGTTTACATTTCCCCGTTTCGGCATCTCTATTTCCCCGGACCCGTACTGTCCGGTGTCCACTGCGCAGAAATACCTGTTAACATTAAATCCATATTACCTTATTTTGTCAATCCCTGCAAACGACTTGCCTGCCCGGCTTCCGGCTCAAAGAGAAGCCCCGGTGCCCCTTCGGCCTCCCCCGTAAATCTTCCCCGCACAAGGCTTCCGGCCGCCATGAAACCGGTTTCGGAGGGATTTTCCCGGCCGGGTGACGGTGTGCCGTCCGCTGTGTTTTGACCTGGCACCTTCGCCTCCTCTTTGATCGGATTTGCCTCCTCATTGATCAAAATATACCCCTCCACATATCTCTTCGTGTGGCCGCGCCAGCATCTGCCGAAGGGCATCTCCGCGATCTCCTCCAGGAGCAGTTCCTC
>DLYC01000212.1:2646-4703 GCA_003447895.1 Lachnospiraceae bacterium
CGGGGTTGCCTGCGGGGACAGGAACTGCCTGCGGTAGGCCCTCGACTGGCGCTCGGTCATCTCTAAAAGGACGTCGCTTCGCGCCGCCTTGACGGGCTCCGGGATCTGGACCGGCATCTTCGCGGCGGCCGTGCCCTTTCGGACGGAGTATTTAAAGACATGCATCTCGTAGAAGTTCACCTCTTCGAGGAACTTCACCGTCTCCTCAAACTCCGCGTTGGACTCGCCCGGAAAGCCCACGATCACATCGGTCGTGATGGCCGGCTTGTCGTAGTACCGGCGAAGGAGCCGCACGCTCTCCATGAATTCCTCCGCCGTGTAGTGGCGGTTCATGCGCCGGAGCGTGGCATTGCAGCCGCTCTGCAGGGACAGGTGAAAGTGCGGGCAGACCTCCGGCATGGCCGCGATCCCCCTGACAAAAGATTCCGTCATGATGCGCGGCTCCAGGGAACTGAGGCGGATCCTCTCGATTCCGGGGATTTTCCGGATCCGGTCCATGAGATCCAGAAGAAAGCCTCCGGATTTGATGGGGTCGAACCGGACCGCGTCCGTCTCCGCGTCCCACTCAAGGCCGTAGGAGCTGACATGGATCCCGGTGAGCACGACCTCCCGGATGCCCTTCTGTGCGATCTTCTCCACTTCCCGGATGACTTCGCCGGGCCTTCTGCTCCGGATCCGGCCCCTGGCATAGGGGATTATGCAGTAGGTGCAGAACTGATTGCACCCGTCCTGGATTTTGACAAAGGCGCGTGTGTGGCCGGGCGCTTCGAGCTGCATGTCCTCGTATTCGGGCCGGTGCGTGAGGTCGGACAGGGTCCTTCCGCCCAGGGTGCGCCGCGAGAAATTGTCGCCGGCGGGCTCTCCCTTTTCGAGCTGCAGAAGGAACTCGTCGAGAAGCTCCGCGATCCGGGACTTGTTGTTGTTTCCGATCGCGAGGTCGATGGACTTGTCCGTCCCGACCCTCTGCGGGTCCGTCTCCACGTAGCAGCCCACGGCGATGACCACCGCGTCCGGATTCGTCTTTTTGGCCTTGTGGATCATCTGGCGGCTCTTCCGGTCCGCGATATTGGTGACCGTGCAGGTGTTGACCACGTACACTTCCGCCTCCTCCTCAAAAGGAACGGAAATATAGCCGTGCTCCTCCATCTTCTGCCGCATTATGTCCAGTTCATAATTGTTTACTTTGCATCCGAGGTTGTGAAAAGCTACACGTTTCAATCTTTTTCCTCTCTCTTTTTCTCACCATACGACATTGACTTTTCTCATGCCAGAATTTACTATTAAATCACAGCAGGAAGGGAACTAAGGAGGTATTAGATACATGAAAAAAGTGATGATTTCTTTGAATTCGATTGATAAAGTCAAGTCGTTCGTAAACGACATTTCCCGTTTTGACTATGATTTCGACCTGGTGTCCGGCCGCTACGTGATCGACGCCAAGTCCATTATGGGCATCTTCTCTCTGGATCTTTCCAAGCCCATCGAGCTCAACATTCACGCTGCTGAAGACGCTGAGGAAGTCCTCGACGCACTCAAGCCTTATATCGTGTAAGACATTTTTTAAGCCATAAGGCAGGTCAGGAAAAGCCCCGAAACCGCATCGGTTCGGGGCTTTTTTCATGTGCTCAGCTTTCACCGTATGACTTGGTCTGTATTTTGGCCCGGCGCCGGGATCTGTCCGCGGCCGGGAACGCCCTTTCGCGGATCCGGCCGGGATCAGTACTCGATCTGCCCTTCCCTGGTCTTGATGATCCTTGTGCTGTCCTTGTCCACGATGATGATCTCGTCGGTCGCGATGGCCCTGTCGACCATCTCGTCGATCTCATCATACAGGTTCTTCTCGTGACGCTCGATGACCTCGAGGTGGGGCTTCGTGACGGGGTGCTTGGCGACGAAGATCGTGCAGCAGTCCTCGTAGGGAAGGATCGACGTCTCGAAGGTTCCGATCTTCTTGGAGACCTGCACGATCTCCTCCTTGTCAAAACCGATCAGAGGACGGAAGACAGGGAGCGTGCAGACCGCGTTGGTGACGCCCAGGGCCGTCAGGGTCTGGGAGG
>DLYC01000290.1 GCA_003447895.1 Lachnospiraceae bacterium
TTCTCGGCTACAGCCACTACAGTGATGATGTAGTTGAATATTTTGTCCAGAAATCCATTGCGAACGGAATCGACAGGATCCGTATCTTCGACTGCCTCAACGACCTCAGAAACCTTGAGACTTCCGTCAAGGCGACCAAGAGAGAGGGCGGCCATGCCCAGATCGCGCTGTCCTATACGCTCGGTGATGCGTATACAGAGGATTACTGGATGAATATCGCCCGCCAGATCGAAGAGATGGGCGCGGATTCCCTCTGCATCAAGGACATGGCGGGTCTTCTCCTTCCCTACGATGCGGAGAAGCTTGTCAAGGCGCTCAAGAGAGGAACGGATATCCCGATCGAGCTTCACACACACTATACTTCCGGCTGCGGAAGCATGACCTATCTCAAAGCGGCAGAAGCGGGCGTCGACATCATCGACTGCGCGATCAGCCCTATGGCTCTGGGTACCTCCCAGCCTGCTACTGAGGTCATGGTAGGTGCGCTCAAGGGCACCGAGAGAGACACAGGACTTGACCAGGCAAAGCTCAAAGAGATCGCCGACTACTTCGCGCCTTACCGCGAGGAGTGCCTCGAGAGCGGCCTTATGAGCACCAAGGTGCTCGGCGTCAATATCAGAACGCTGATCTATCAGGTTCCCGGCGGAATGCTCTCCAACATGGTGAGCCAGCTGGCAGAGCAGGGCGCTTCCGACAAGCTCACGGCTGTTCTGGAAGAGGTGCCGAGAGTGCGTAAAGACCTCGGTGAGCCCCCGCTTGTTACACCTTCTTCCCAGATCGTCGGTACACAGGCGGTCATGAACGTCCTTATGGGCGAGCGCTATAAGATGGCGACAGAGCAGACCAAGGATCTGATCCGCGGAAAGTACGGCCAGACCATCAAGCCCATGAACGAGGAAGTCGTAAAGAAGGTCATCGGCGACGAGGAGAGAATCACCTGCAGACCTGCAGACCTCATTCCTCCGCAGCTCCCTCAGTTCGAGAAAGAGTGCGCGCAGTGGAAGCAGCAGGATGAGGACGTTCTGTCCTACGCGCTGTTCCCTCAGGTTGCGGTCGATTTCTTCAAGTATCGCCTCGCACAGCAGGAAAAGGTAGATCTTACCAAGGCGGATACAGCCAACGGCGCTTATCCCGCTTAATAAAAAATTAATGGTGCCAGGCACCATAAAATTTTTATAAACTGAGTTTATAGAAATTTTATGGTGTCTGGCACCTTTTTTTGTCTGCTATTTGCAAGCCGAAAAGAATCTGTTAAAATGATATCCAAATACGCAAATCAAAAGTGAGGCTTTAACAGAAGATATGAGGCGTTTCGATGTAGTCCGGAGGCTCCTGGAGCTTCAGACAGGCACAAGTACGGAAGAAATCAATATAACGGCTAAAGCGCATATGGCCGACAGGCCCCGGAAAAAGGAGAAGATGGAAGAGATCTCCGGCTTCTATGTAAGGCCCGGCAATTACCGGCTGAATGGGGCGCGGGCGCTGCGGGGCGGTGTCAATTTTACACTGACCTCCGCCGGAGCTGTCTCATGCGACCTGCTTCTTTTTAAGAGAAAGCAGCCGATGCCTTACGCGATCATCCGGATTCCGGAGTCCTACCGGGTGGGCAACGTCTATTCGATCTTTGTTTCCGGACTGGATGTGGAGAACTTTGAATATGCCTACAAGCTGGACGGGCCCTATGACCCGTCGAAGGGGCTCTATTTTGACAAAAACAAGCTGGTGATCGATCCCTACGCGAGAGCGGTGACAGGACAGAGGGCCTGGGGCGCCGCGAAGACCGAGAAGGAATATCACGCCAGAGTTGTGAAGGAAAACTATTACTGGACCGAGAACGACTTTCCCCACACGCCGATGGAGGACACGATCATCTATGAGATGCATGTCCGCGGCTTTACAAGACACAAGACTTCCGGCGTGCAGTATCCCGGGACATTTGCGGGGATCATTGAAAAGATTCCCTATCTGAAGGAACTGGGCGTCACGGCAGTGGAACTGATGCCGGTCTTCGAGTTTGATGAGCTGATCAACTCAAGAACCTACAACGGAAAGCTCCTCCTGGAGTACTGGGGATACAATACGGTGGCTTTTTATGCCCCCAACACGGCCTATACCGCCTCTATTGAATATAACGAGGAGGGAACCGAGCTCAAGCAGCTGATCCGCCTGCTCAAGAAGGCCGGGATCGAAGTGATCCTGGATGTCGTCTTTAACCACACGGCGGAGGGAAACCGGAACGGCCCGTTCTTCTCGTTTAAGGGCATAGACAGCAATGTCTACTATACCCAGACGTCAAGCGGCGATTACTACAATTTCAGCGGCTGCGGGAACACCTTCAACTGCAACCACCCGCAGGTGAGCCGGTTTATCGTGGACTGTCTCCGGTACTGGGTGACAGAGTATCATGTGGACGGATTCCGCTTTGATCTGGCCTCGATCCTCACAAGAGGGGAGGATGGAGGACCGCTCAGCGATCCGCCCCTTCTGAAGATGATCTCCAATGACCCGCTCCTTCGGAAGACGAAGATGATCGCGGAGCCGTGGGATGCGGGCGGTCTCTATCAGGTGGGAGGCTTCCCCGCCTACAACAGGTGGTCGGAATGGAACGGCCGCTACAGGGACTCCATCCGCGATTTTCTGAAGGGAAGCTACTGGCACGCGCCTGAGACAGCGGCCAGGATCACCGGGTCCATGGACATGTACGGAAAGGCCCCCTATATGGGCTACAGGTCGTCCGTGAACTTTGTGACATGTCATGACGGATTTACGATGCATGACCTCTTCTCCTATGACCACAAGCACAATGAAGCCAACGGATGGGACAACACGGACGGCGCTGATGACAACCGGAGCTGGAACTGCGGCGCGGAGGGCCACACGGAGGACCCGGTCATCAAATCCCTACGGATGAAAATGATGCGAAACGCGATGACTGTGCTGATGTGCAGCAGGGGAACCCCGATGATCCTGTCGGGAGATGAATTCTGCAACACGCAGTACGGAAACAATAACGGCTACTGTCAGGACAGTGAGATCTCCTGGCTGAACTGGGACTATCTGAGGATCAACAGGGACTACTTTGAATTTGTGAAAAATGTCATTTCTTTCCGAAAGAAGCACCCTGTGATCTCAAGGGAACTGGGACCCGCAAACTGCGGCCTTGCACCTGTCACGTGCTGCGGCGCGGACCCCGATAATCAAGCGATCGGAATGGGCAACAAGGTGCTCGGAATCCTGTACGCGGGACGCCTCCCGGACGACTCCGAGGACGATGTCGTCTACCTGGTGATCAACGCGTATTGGGAGCAGCAGCAGATCCGTCTTCCCGCGCTTTCGGGCGGCCTTGCATGGGGCGTCAATATTTACACCGACGCGGACGATGAGCAGTACTTCTACGAGGAGAGCCGGTTTGTGCACAGCCCGATCTTCACGCTGAAGGAGAGGAGCGTGGCCGTGTTTACGCTCTATCATCCCTGAGAGGAAAGGCAGGACGGGACGGAACAGACGCCCGCTCCCTGCGCGGCGGCTCGCGCCGCGAGCCCTGACTGATGTTATGTGATGCGCCCCGCAAAAGGCCTGGCCGTTTTGCGGGGCAATATACTGTATGAAGGAGTTATACAAGATGGCTGTTCAGAAAATATTGGTAGTGGATGACGAGGCGAGAATGCGAAAGCTTGTCTCGGATTTTCTGACAAAGAAGGGATTCGATGTCCTGGAAGCCGCGGACGGAGAGGCGGCAATGGACTATTTTTACAGCGACAAGGACATTGTCCTCGTGATCCTGGATGTCATGATGCCCAAGATGGACGGATGGCAGGTCCTTAGGGAAATCCGGGAATCCTCCCAGGTCCCGGTGATCATGCTCACGGCCCGCACGGACGAGAGGGATGAACTCAAGGGCTTCGACCTTGGAGTCGATGAGTATGTGACAAAGCCCTTCAGCCCCCGCACACTTGTCGCGCGTGTGGAAGCCATTCTCAGGAGAACCGGATCCGGCGGGGAGTCGGACAAGATCGAGCTGAGCGGCATCGTACTGGACAAAGCCGCGCACCAGGTCACAGTCGACGGTGAGCCGGTGGACCTCAGCTATAAGGAATTTGAACTTCTCACGTACTTTATGGAGAACAACAAGATCGCTCTCTCGAGGGAGAAGATCCTCAATCATGTGTGGAATTACGACTACTACGGGGATGCCAGGACGATCGACACCCATGTCAAAAAATTGAGGAGCAAGCTCGGTCCCAAAGGGGAGCTGATCAAGACGATCTGGGGGATGGGATACAAACTCGAAGCCTGACCGGGCGTCAGCGGAGGTGAACAGATTTGAGTCATGAGAAGAAAGAGCCCGGAGAGCGCCGGTATTCCATAAAGCTTCAGCTTACGCTGATCTTCTTTTTTCTGATGCTCGGCGCGCTCGGACTTTACTGGATCATCAGCAATACTTTTCTCGGCCGGTATTACCTGAGGGAAAAGAGGCTGGCGCTTCAGGATATGTACAATGTCCTGAACGAGGCAGCTTCGGAGGAAGAGATCGGAACGGAAGAATTTGACCAGGAGCTTTTGCGAAGCGCCGGCAAAGAGAATATCAGCCTGATCGTCATGGACGCAGAGAGTTCTACCGTAAAACTCCATGCATCGGACGGATCCAGGATCCAGAACAGGATGTATGACAACCTCTTTGACGCCACGCCGGACTATGAGGACAAAGATGAGATCCGGAGCCGCTACTACGTGGTGAGCACACTCTCGGAGGAGGAACACTTCCGGGTCAGCATTATCTATGACAGCCGGATGGGCATGAAAACCATGGAGCTCTTCGGAAGCCTCGATGACGGCTGCTTCTGCCTTCTTCAGACGGCGCTGGAGAGCATTGAGAACAGCTCCGACATTGCCAACCGGTTTATGGGCTATATCGGGATCGCGATCTCCCTTGCCGGCGCGGTATTCGCGCTTCTTCTTGCGGGCAGGATCACAGAGCCCATCCGCGAGCTCACGGAGATCTCAGCCAGAATGAAAAAGCTGGATTTCAGCGCCAAGTATAAGGGAAACAGCAAGACGGAGATCGCGGAGCTCGGCGACAACATCAATGAGCTTTCGGAAATTCTGGAAAAGACGATCTCAGAGCTGAAGACAGCCAACGCGGAGCTGAAGGAGGACCTCCATAAGCGGGAAGAGATCGAAGAGATGCGGCAGGAGTTCCTCTCCGGCGTCACGCACGAGCTGAAGACGCCGCTGGCGCTGATCAGGGGTTACGCGGAGGGGCTGGCTGACGGAATCGCGGATGACCCTGAGAGCACCGAATTCTACACGGAAGTCATCATCGATGAAGCGGAGAAAATGAACCAGATCGTCACAAGGCTTTTGTCCCTCAATCAGCTGGAATTCGGAAAAACAGAGTTCACGGTGGTGCGGTTTGATATCGTAGGGTTTATCCGCGGCTGCCTGTCGAGCGCCGGGATGCTGGCCCAGAAAAAGGGGATCCGGGTGAACATGGAAAACCGCCCTCCGATCTACGTTTGGGCGGACGAATTCTGGACAGAGGAAGTGTTCATGAATTATTTTTCCAACGCCGTGAACCACTGCGAGGGCGAAAAAGTCATTGACATTCATTTTGAAGAGAAGCAGAATTGTGTACGAGTGACTGTATTTAATACCGGAAAACCGATTCCGGCGGAGGCAATTCCGCATCTTTGGGAGAAGTTTTATAAGGTTGACAAGGCCCGCACCAGAGAGTACGGAGGTTCGGGCGTAGGACTTTCGATCGTAAAGGCAATCATGGACCAGATGAATCAGGCGTACGGTGTCAAAAACTACGACAACGGCGTCGCCTTCTGGTTTGAACTGGATACACGGACAAATGTGAAGGGCTCGGCGTGAGCGGAATGGGGTCAAGATGGTATCGATCATAGATTACGGCGCAGGCAATATCAAAAGCGTGGAGAATGCAGTCCGCTATCTGGGACACGAAGCGGTCCTTACAAGGGACCCGGAAGTGATCCTCTCAAGCGACCACTGCATCCTTCCCGGCGTCGGTGCGTTCGGAGATGCGATGGACCGCCTGAAACGGTTCGGGCTCGATGACGTTATCAGAGAAGTGGTGAAAAAAGGGATCCCGTTTCTCGGAATCTGCCTGGGACTGCAGCTCCTGTTTGAATCGAGCGAAGAGAGCCCGGGCGCGGAAGGGCTAGGGATCCTGAAGGGAAAGGTCATGAGGATCCCGGACACGGACGGAAGGAAAGTTCCGCAGATCGGCTGGAATGATCTGACTTACCCTGCGGCGGGGAGGCTCTTTGAGGGACTGGACGAAGGGATCTATGTATATTTTGTCCACTCCTATTATCTGAGAGCGGAGGATCCCTCTATCGTGACGGCCCGGACAGAATACGGCGTCAGCATTGACGCGTCTGTCGAGAGCGGCAATGTGTTCGCATGCCAGTTCCATCCCGAAAAGAGTGAGGCGGTGGGAATGAAGATCCTGGACAATTTCCTGAAAATCTGAAAAGGCTCATGCCGAAGGATCACCGCGCCGCGCTCCGCGCTGCGGATTGGAGGTTATTATGCTTACAAAAAGAATCATTCCCTGTCTGGACGTCAAAGACGGACGCGTTGTGAAGGGAATCAATTTCGTGC
>DLYC01000035.1 GCA_003447895.1 Lachnospiraceae bacterium
GGGCAGTGCTGCCCATGAAGTCCTGCGCGATCTGGTTCGGAGTGAGCTCCTGATCGGACAGGCCGAGCACGTATCTGCCACCAGGCTGTCGGATAACAAA
The DNA here is from genome assembly GCA_003447895.1 of Lachnospiraceae bacterium. Taxonomy (GTDB): domain Bacteria; phylum Bacillota; class Clostridia; order Lachnospirales; family Lachnospiraceae; genus CAG-791. Next base: position 101 of record DLYC01000035.1, read on the forward strand.
GCAGTAGTTGCTGGCATGGTTGCACAGGCTCAGCCCCACCATCCGCGCGTACTGGACATTCTTGCCCGGCTGATAGATCAGCGCCGGCGAGAAGACATTATGCAGCTCATCAATGACCACTCCGGTGCAGTCCGCATGGTATCCAGTCTCTAGGTCAAAGTACATTGTGCTGTCCTGGTTCGGTAGCGTCTGATAGACTCCGCACAGCGGGCTGCTGATCGGGCCGTATGTGGTGCCATATGGCTGATCGGGGATTTGTTCCGATAGCTGGAAGTAATTGCATCCGGTTATCTTACAGAAGACATCCGCGCTGCAGTCGAGGTCTTTGATTAGCGCGGTCTTGTTCAGTCCAGGAGACAGGACGACAGCACGCAGTCCGATCGCCTGTCCATAGAGATGGTACAGATGTCCGTTGATGGTCAGATCTGACTCATAATCTGGGATGCTCGCAGTCCATGCCTTTGGCCGGAGTGCACCAAGCGCATCGGAGAAGTCTGTGGACTTCAAACAAAAAGAGCGATCGCCGCCCTGATTCTCTCCGAAGCTCTTGCCGTTGTACCACATAGCGATGTGGCTGGACGGATGTGACTTACTGTTTCGTGCCCAGATGACCCAGTCCCCATTACGGAACTGTTTCTGGTCTCTGATCTTGTCGAAGTGCTTCGCCTGCCACTGCAGTGTCTGCTTGTTTGGCAGTCCGTTCGCGTTCAGTCCGGTCCAGTATCCATCTGCCCAGTTGTTCGGTGTGGGGATGACCGGGATGCCGAGATACTTGCATCCGATCCGGAACCCATCAACGCACTGCACACCATAAGCACCATCGTCATCGATTGCCTTGCCGGTATATTCCTGCACAAAACTCTCCGGTGTCTTCATGCACTGCCCTCCTCTCTAAGAAAAAAGGAGCTGATGACTCAGCCCCTTAGCCCTCTGTTGTCTCTTCTTCCGGTTCTGCTCCGTGCTTGTAGCACTTGCTTTCAAGCGTGAAGCCTTCATCTGTGAAAAGCATCGCGCTGTGCACCGGAAGAGTGCTGACAGCTGCCTGAGACAGGACGGTGTGATACTTAGCCTCTGCTTTGTTCCGATCGTCAAAGGACCAGGTCGGGGTCTGGACCGCACCTGTATCCCAGTGCTGGATCTCTGTTACTAAGTACTTAGGCATGATTTCTTTCCTCTCTTTCTAAATTGAAAAAGGCACTTTTCAGTGCCTGTGATGCTGATGAATTAAATGCTGATTTAATGCACCTTAAACCGCACGGTTGACGGTCTTACTGAGCGATGAAAACACACGTACCACGGATAAATGTTGTAGACTGTTCGACATTGGTAATTTGTCCGTTTTCTGAAATACGCATACGAATCTTGCCGTATGTATCGACAAACTCAACTTGATAAACAGGTCTATATCCTTGCGGTAAGGTAAATAAAACTGTGTTGGCGGTGGTTGTTTCCGATGTTCCATCAGTAATTGTCAGCATGCAGATTTTGCCTACTTTGTAGCACCATCCCTTGATTCGTCCCGCACTGATAGTTATGTATATAACGTTCGTTAAACCATTATTTAGTGATTTGAGTTCCGCCCCTGCAGTGGTCGCTGAAATGTTCGTCCCGACCACAAGGGCTTCGCCGGCAGCGATGGCTCTTGTGACCTTGTAAAGGGTTCCGTTGTAGACCAGGAACGAGCCTACGCTGTAGTTGGCAGTGGCCGGAGACGCTTCGATTGTCGCGAGAGATCCAACACCGCCCGCGCTGGCTTTCGCGTAGGTAGCGGTCACGCTTGTGACTGCCACGGCGCTCGCCTCGTAGGTCGCGATAACCATCTGAGCCACTGCTCCGTTGGTGTTGATGTTCTCGTAGGTTGGAGTAAACGGAGCCAGCGCGGTGCCGATCGTGATGATATCGTCCGAGGATGTATCAATCTCCACGTAGATGTACCCGCTGGCTGTGTCTGCTTCCGGAAGTGTTGCGTTGATCGTCTGAGCTTCAGCTGTGAAGTCTCTGCCGCAGATGACACCATACAGCGCACTCAGGGCGATATTGTTGCCGCCCAGCGCTGTTACAGTGGCATCCTCAAAAAGGCCGTCCGTAAAAATCTGATCATACAGCCGACCATCATCGGACGGGCTGACGTTCTGCCCTGCTGATCTGATAACTCGCATGAATTATTTCCCCCTTCTCATTTTTAGGATCTGAGTGAGCCGTTTACGGACATATCCGAAAGTCAGCTCGATATAGAGCATGTTGATCGTGTGGATACCGGTGAGGATGGTGTTGTAAGCTGTATCACCATCGTGAAGCGTGAAGAGCTGGCCGATCTCCCACTCGTTGATTAGTTTTGATTCTGCTTTGATCGAGACCCGGATCAGATCATCGTACCGGGTCGCGTAAAGGATTTCCTCAGCTCTGGCATAAGCTGCAGCCGCAAAGTTCTGCCCCTCTTCTAACTGCACCGTCTCGCACTGAGTAATGACCGGCACCACTCTGTTGCTTGTGGCATCGGTGTCGATCGTGCCGGAGAAGTCTGCCGGATGCCAGTAATATGTTGCCTCCTGTGCGGTGTTGTCCTGGTTCCGGATCACGACCTTGTTAGGAGTGTCTGCGGATTGCGAGTTTTCTATCTCATACTCCGAAACATCCGAAACAGTCATATCCAAGTGCAGTACTGTAGAAGACACCTGCCGCATCTGGATCTGCACCGCTCTGCTGTTGAAATCGAAAGAAATGGCTGTGATTACTCCGTAGATCTTGAAGAAATACACAGCTAATTCATACAGGTTATAGATGCCGTTATCGCTCGCCGCATGCGTGCCGGATGTGCTGGATCCTGCCGTAATAGTAAGACCGGGAAGCCGTTCGTAAGTATCTGAACCGCCGAACGTCTTCCGCAGCAGGTTCGTCATCCACGTCTCGATGCTCTGAGAGTTCAGCAGAGATACATCCGCAAACACCTGCGTGTTGAGCACATCGATGAGCTGGTGCAGAGTTATCTCTGATGTGTTTCCGCTGAGTGATACGTCTGAGACGATGCCCTGATAGTAGATCTTTCCATCGATACGCACCTGAGCGAAGTCGCCGCGCTTGCAGTCAATGGCTCCCTTGCATGTCAGAGTGCTCTCTGAAGACACGAGCACATCGATGTAGATGTCCGGAGTGGTAGCCTCCGCAAAGCACTTAAACGCGAGCGTATTGCGGTCAAATACTTCGATTCTGTAGCGCTTCATATCGTATCATGCACCTCTTCGACCTCTACCCATGCATCGATACCTGTGTCTGTGGTTCCGGCGATGTACAGCGTGGAGTTTCCAGGCGGGAACATGACAAAAGTCTCCCGGCTGAAATCTGTGAATTGATACAGATTTCGCACGAAAGTATCCGTGTCTGCCACATACTCAGCGACTTCCAGATAGCCGTCCTTCGAGTTGATGACCACCTTATCGCCTTCAGGAATGTCTGCAGTGAGCGCTCCGGATGCGATGACCTTATTGTTGACTGACACGTACCAAGCTGGATTAGTGACCGGCCCCATGATCGAGATGGTAGCAGGAGAGTCCTCCATTGCGTTGTTTACTACTCGGATGGTGCCGTTGAGCTCATCCGCATATGCGTAGTCATACGTATAGTTGTACTTCTTTGCATTCTCGACATCCGGCGAGGTTTTGCGTGCTGCTCTCGGAATGTACCACATGGATGTGGCTGTGTAGGTACATGTGCAGACCAGGCGCTTCGTAGAGTAGCCGATCTCCTCCTTTGACATCGATGTGATGCTTCCATCGAGATATGCCCACTCATTGATGGGCATGTATGCCAGTTTCAGAGGAGTGTAGACGATGAAGTTGGCAAACTGTCTATAAATCTCGTATGATGCGAAAACCATCTCGAAGGATACCGTCTTCTGGGACGGTATCTCTTCGACAAGCTCGTAAGCCGATCCGGATCGCATGTACTCGTTATCTTTTCCGATGCCGAGGCCTTCGGGGCTGTGCAGGAAAGCATCCTTCCGCATCAGGTTCCACTCAGCTCCGAGTGCATTGATTAATTTGAATTTTCTAACCATGGTCAGACCCTCTCACCCAGCCACTTGTCGAGCTTCACAGCCACAGCATTGGCCAGTGCTGTCTCATTCATGCCCGGATTCGCGTAGACGTTTATGTTGATGTTGTTGCCGGTTGTGCCGAGCATCTGGCGCAGTTTATTGACGCCGATGACAAGCTCCCCGCCTGTGCCGTCTCCGAAGCCGTGGAGCCCGTTAGGTGTTGCCATAACGGTCGGCCGTGTGAACAGCAGCGGATTGTTGTATGCGTCTCTGTGCCATTTGATGTCAATGCTCGGAGGCGTGCCCTGGCCGGCAAGACCCCAAGGCGCTTTACCGCCGGTTACTACAATCTGTGGTACTTTCAGCGCCGGCAAAGACCAAGAAAAGTTCATGGCACCCTTTACCTTGTCGACAATGCCTTGTACTGTACTGACTACCCCGGAGAAGACACCGGTCGCTACACTCGGAAGTGAAAGCGAAAAATTAAACGCACCTTTGATCCATCCAACCACACTATCGACTGCTCCCTTCGCCACATCCAGCGCACCGGTCGCGATGTTCGGGATAGACAGGGAGAAGTTGAACGCGTTCTTGATGTTATTGACAACAGTCTGCACCACGCTAAAAGCCGAGTTAAGCACGTTTGAGATGGTGTTCTTCACATTATTGAAGATACTCGAGACAGAGCTGAAAACACCGTTCAGAACGGTTGTGATGGTGCTTTTGATCGCGTTAAACACGTTCGAGACGGTGTTCTTCGCGGTGTTTACCGCATTGGTGATTGCGCTGACGATGTTCCTGAAAGCGGAGCTGACTGCATTCCAGGTATTCGTCACTGCAGTCTTGACCGAGTTCAGGATCTTGTTGAACCCATCCGCAATACTCTTTGCAAGGTTCTTCGTCCAGGCAACAACTTCATCCCAGTGCGTACCCAGTGCTACACCGATCGCAATCAGACCTGCAACGGCAGCCACTGCTATGCCTACCGGCCCGCTTAGTGCTGCGAATCCAGCAGCCAGTGCCGGAGCCATCGTCATGATGGTGCCAATGACAGAGATGACTTTTCCGAAAACAACAAGCAGCGGACCGACTGCCGCAGCGATGCCGGCGACTTTTACAATCGTCTCCTTCTGCTCGTCGCTCAGTCCCTTCCATTTATCTGAAAGCGACTTTACCACCTCCCCGACGCGCTTGAAGATGTCCGTAAGCTGCGGGCCGACCGCAGAAACAAGGTCTGCGCCGATCGTCTTCAGCTCGTTCATTGTCGTCGTCAGATTGGTGATCGGGTCCAGAGTGCCCTCGTAAGTGTCGGAAACACTGCCGAGCGCATCGTTCAGTGAGTGCTGTGATGTGGTGAACATGTCCGCAGAGAGCGTGCCCTGCTGGAAGGCTGAGTACAGCTTCGGTCCCGCCTTGGCGCCGAAGATCTCAATCGCCGAGTCGGAACTGCTGAGCGCGTTGGTGAAGGCGTCCTGCATCGAAATGCCATCTTTCATGGCGGCGACCTGCACCTTCGACATTCCGGTCATCACCACAGAGGTATCGATACCGGACTTCTCAAGCTGTCCGAGCAAATGAGCCGCGTCCGCTGCATTCAGACCAAAGCCCTGGAACGCTGTCGCGTTGGATACCAGTGTTGCAGCAAGAGAATCCATGCCAATGCCGGTATCCTGTCCCACTTTGTTCAGAGTGTCGAGCATCGGTCCGGCATCCGCTGCCGTAAGACCAAACGCACTCAGCACCTGCTGAACACCATCAATCGAGGAATTGACGTCTGTGCTGTTGATCTCGGCGAACTGGATGAACTTAGTAGAGAGACTTTCCAGTTCGTCTCCAGTCAGCCCGAAACGCGTGTTGACCTCGCCGATCGCAGTACCCGCTGTTTCAAAAGATGTCGGAATCGTTGTGGCGATGTTCTGGGCACGCGTCTTCATGTCTTCCAGCGCGTCGCCGGATGCTCCCGTCTTCGTGACAATGATATCCAGCCCTGCGTCGACTTCCTTGAACGCAGCCACAGACGCTGCACCCACTCCCAAGATCGGAGCAGTTACGCTCTTTGAAAGACCTGTGCCGACTTCGGTGATCTTACCGCCGACTGCCTTGAACTTCTCTCCGACTGCAGCCACTGCCTGTGCTCCTACAGACCCGAAGCTTTTGCTCTCTTTGTTCAGCTGCTGCAGAGATGTTTCGGCGTTGAGGATGTCTGCGCGAAGTTTTTTGTACTCCTCGGAGTTCTTATCAACTCCGCTGGCATCGAGCTGAGCTTGTGCCTGCTTCAGTGCATCGAGTTTAGTCTTTGTCTCTTCGATGCGCTGATTCAAAAGGTTCTGCTTCTCTCTCAGCAGGTCAACATTCCCCGGATTGAGTTTCAGCGCCTTGTTAACAGCAGTGAGATTCTTCTGTGTCGCCTGCGCTGATGAGTTTACGTTTTTGAGCGCCGTGGACAGCTGTGTTGTGTCGGCACCCAATTTGATAGTGATGCCTTTAATATTTCCGGCCATCCGGTCACCTCCTAACTAACAAAAACGGTTGAAGTCTGCCTGTGTGGCTCTCCGTACCGTTTCTTCTTTTCCTGATTTGTTTCGGCTCTGTTTCTCCGCTTCTTTGTCCATCTCGTTCCATTCCAAGATGTAGTCGGTCCACATGCCGAGTGTCATTACTTCCGCATCCTGCATCCGGAGCCCGCGAGTGAGCCCGGCGATCAGGATCCTGTCGGTCGTTATTCCGGAATCGTCTCCGCCTTCGGCGCTTTCTTCAAGTCTTTCTTCGGCGGAGTCGCTAAGTTTTTTGACGAAAAGCATGACTCAATCGCTGCAGGAAGCAGTTCCTGCACAATAGCGAGAGTGTCGAAGTCATCCCCAAAAGACGCGACCCATGTATCGAAGTCCGGGATAGAGCGGTCCACGAGCTGAGCCATCGCCCAGGCAATCTGTGCCGCACCTACCACTCCCAGCTCTTCGTAGACTGCATAGGCCTGATCTTCTTCAGCTGCGTTCTGAAGCTTTTTCAGCGCAGGAATCAGGATTTTTACCGGGTCATTCCCAAACTGCGCTTTGTATCTCAGAGCCCACGCGAAGGATGTCGAGAACTGCACATCTTTCTCTCCAAATCTCAAAGTTTTAATCATCTCATTCTCCTCTTAATTCGAAAAAAGAGCCCCGCATCTGTGTATTATGCGAGGCTCTGACGGTGATTCTTATGCGGTGTAGTCCGGTGCGTACGGTGTTGTACCATACCAGTCGGAGTAGCAGGCATCGCCCTCTTCACACCATGCTTTGACCTCTTTGGTGTCGAGGCGAGGCATAGCTGTGAAGTTGAGTGCCTGTGTGTTAGGCGAGATCGCGTCTTCCTTAGTGCTGGATGCGATGGACGGACGTGTTGCCTTGCATCTGTAGAAGACGTGACGGCGCTTGGATGCGTCGCCCTTGAACTCGAACGCGATAGCGAACTCAAGCGGCTCGATGTCAGCGTTCTCAACGTGTGCGCCTTTCTTGTCCGTGACTTCCTTCATGATAGTGGTAAGGAAAGCCTGCGGAATGTCTGCCAGAGTGATGCTTCCGGAATATCCGGAGTTAGATACGCCCTGATAGTAGATGCCATCATCTGCGTAGAACGGATCGGATGAGCCCTCTGCATCGAGCGAGAGTTCCACGCTTCCGGGCATGTTGATTACTTCGCCATAAGTCGGAACACCTGCATCGCTGGTCGCTGTAATCGGCCATACATGTGCATTGCTCAGACCATAAACAATTTTGTTCGGCATTTTTGTTTATCTCCTTCTAACAATAGAAAACCGTCTGAAACATGTGTTCAGACTCAATATAAGCAGTTTCACCTCCGGACCAGGGAACCTCATGCTGGTCGAATAACTCGATCAGCCGGTTCTCAAGCTCGGGGTCTTTTTTTGTTGTGTAAAGTTCGATAGCAAAGTGAGGTTCGAAGCGATAGACCTTGTCATCTGCCATGAAGCGAAGTTTCTCATCTTCAAAGTACGCGACATAGGGGATGGACCGCGGCTTTGATTTGAATTGAAAGTAAGCGTATGGAAGTCCCAGTTCGTTGAGGACCGTCTCGATAGTGTCGTATGTCACAGTTTCATTTCCTCAACTTTCTCCACGAACTTCTGCGAAGCACTTTCGTTGACAGCGGCGATGTGCGGGAAGGCGTTTGACCGCTCCCCCGTGCTCGCAATGACGTGTCCGAACTCAAGCAGATGCGTTAGCTGGTAGTGCTCTTTGTTGTGCACTGTCACACCATTCACTCCGGTACTGTCGGCTTCCTTCTTGACGGTCCAGCTCTTCGCGTAAGATCCCGGAGGATACTTCCGCTTGTAGCCGTCTGCACGGACCGGCGAGGTTGCTTTCAGTTCTCTGACCGCTTCCTTGCCGACTTCATCAGCCGCCTCGTTGCACTGCTTGATTACCTCAAGGTTCATCGCCTCGACTTCCTTCTTGATGGCATCCGAGAGCTGATCGATGCGGATAATGCTTCCGCTCATATTTCCTCTCCGACCGCCTTCCGGTAATAGAGCTCGATTCCTCCATCTGCCGTCATGAATGTCCGATAGATGATGTAGCGCGTCCCGTTGACTTCGATGATCTGTTCGTCTTCGTAATCGTCCGAGTCACGCAGGAATGCCACTCCTTCCGGGTTCAGTCCGGCCTGTGCAGCAGCTGACCATTCTGCCCGGTTCAGGGAGCTGATGGTTGCCGTGAGCGTCCTGGTCGTCTCGACATCCATGATCTCCTGCCCGTAGGCATCCTGTTTATAGCTGACTGCGACAAGGTTAATGTCAACCAGCCGTTCCATCTGTGTTGTAATCTCCGCAAAGAGCAAGCGCCCGCTTCAGGTGCTCATATGCCTGTTCGAACTTTTCAGCATTGGTGTCGTAGCCAAACTGTGCCTTCAGATAGAGCTTGATCGCCTGTGCGACAAGGTTGTCCGAAGGATTGGCTACAGCCACTCCTCCGACAGACAAATCGAGAAGGCAGGCCTCCATGACCTGCCTGATCTCGTCGTCTTTCGATGTGGTGGCAATTCTCAGCCACTTCCTGGCTGAGGCGATCATTTCTTCTGTGATCTGTGACTCAGCCATAAGTCACCTCTTAGGACTGCTTAACAGTCAGCTGAGCGAAGGACTGGTCATCAATGAGCGCGCATTCGCAGCGAGCATATCCGCTGTAGATGAACTTGTGCGCCTTGATGTCCTTGTCTGTTTCAACCATGACATCTTCGATGACATTGTTGACAACACGCTTCGGATCGCCGATCAGGATGACATTATCGCCGACAGCGTCTTCGATCTTGACCTGAGCGCCGAGCAGGTAGCCGTTGACGCCTTCGTTCGCGGATGCCTGGAAGATCAGATGTCCTTCAGAATCCTCGAGAGTTGCGAGGTAGTTGTAGACGGTTGCGCGAGTAGCGTAAACAACCGGTTCCTTCGCACGCTTCAGAGCAGCAAATGCGCCAGCGATTTCCTTGAAGGTGACTGTCTTAGCAGCGGCAGTGGTCGTCTTGTTGCCTGCAGCCATGCCGGTCTGAATGGTGCCGACCATGTCAGCAGCGATTGCATCACCGAGGGAATCAGCGATTTCCTTGATGAGATAGTTCTCAAGTGCCGGAAGGCTCATCTTAGCCTCTGCATAGGACAGCTCGACTGCCTTTGCAAAGTCGTTGCCGGACAGTGTGACCTTGAGCAGAGTGTTCTGTTCGTCGTCAGCCGGAGCGGTGCCTTCTGCACTCTTTGCCTGCTTAGCAGCAGCGCCTTTCACGACAGCAGTGTGCTTAACGACCTCGAGGATCGTGCCGGTGCGATATGTTGTTACATCGCCGACGATGCTGTGTTCGGATTCGATGAGGCTCCAGATCTCGTTGACCATTTCGGTCGGAAGCACGTTCGGTGTGTTCTGTGTTGTGTGAACGAAAGCATCATTCTCGAGCTGAGTCATCTCGTCATCACGACCGGAAATGTGCTTCAGGAATGCATTCTTGAACTCTACAGAGCTCGCATCATAAATCTTTTCCATTTTCTTGTTCTCCTCTCCCATGACAGGGCTATTCTGCAGTTCCTCCGGAACTACGTTTACTTTGTTCAGAGCGTTTTCTTCTGCGGCCGCTTCCTTCTCCGCCTGGAAAGCCTGCTCGAGTGCTTCGATCTCGTTCTTCTTAGCTTCAGCCTCGTCAAGCTTGCCATCTGTCGCCAGCTGCAGGCCTTCCGCCTTCAGCTCTGCGATCTTGTTGTTAAATTCTTCGAGTTTCATCGAAAACCTCCATTAATCAGTGAAGTATTCAAGCAGGGCATTACGCTTTGCTTGCATCTTCTCAATGACGGAGCGGGGTAACATTCCGCCCGCAGCATTTTGCAAGCGAACCGCTTCATAGTTGCTGTTCTGGCTTTCCGCGATTTCATCAATCAAGCCATATTCGACAGCATCGCTCGCCGTGATCCAGGACTCTTTATCCATCAAATCCAGCGCGTCCGCTTCAGACATGCCTGACTTCGCGACATACGCTGCGGCGATTGAACGATTGGCCTGCTTGAGGATCTTGGACATCTTGTCCATGTCGTGGTAGTCACCGCCGGCATACGAGCTCACGTTGTGAACCATCACCTGCGCAGTCGGTGCAATGTCTGAATGTGCAGCGCAAGCAATGACGCTCGCAGCTGACGCCGCCAGACCGACAACATGGATGTTGATGTTGCCCTTGTACGCCCGGATCGCTGAGTAGATCTCAGAGCCGGCGAACACATCACCGCCGCCGGAGTTGATGTCGATGTCCACGTCTTCACCGTCTGCGTCCTCAAGTGCTTTCAGCACATCGGCCGGTGCGACATGTTCTTCATCAAACAGGTCATAGATCCATGCGACGTCGTTAGGCACGATCGTTCCCTTGATACTAATTCGCATCTGCGTTACCTCCTTCCGTTTCAGTCTCTTCTGTCTCTACCAGTGCCGTGTCCAGCCTCCGGATCGGGTTGTCCCCGCCAGGAACCGGCGCCAGATTGAACGTAGCGCGCCACTCGTTAGGAGTCATCGCTCCACGGTCTACCATGGCCATCAGGTTGAGCTTCGTGGAAATTGAAGCAGAGTCCCAAGAAGACGCTTCGAAAACGATCCGGTTTCCGAAGACGCGCTCTCTTCTGGTGAACAATTTCCGCGTGTATTCTCCGCCGAGCTGGATAAGCACCGGCTCGACCTCTGCATCGAAATAGGAGTTATAGATCTCTTCTGTGTAGTTGGAGGACACGATCGCCGCGTTCGTATTGAACAGGTCGAAGATCCGCTTCGTAGTCCTGTCCATAACTGCAGCGTTCGGTACGTAATCGTGCGGGTTGATCTGCACGGCGTCCGCCTTCGCATCCACCGCTGCCACGCCTGTGCCTTCAGATGTGGCGAGGAAGTTTTCGGCGAACTGCTTCGCCTGGCTCTTCATGTCATCCGGCCGCATGCTGTTTGTAAACTTGAGCAGCCACCGGACCACAGAACTGTTCTTGATCGCGTTAATCACGCCCTGGTCTGTTGTTGTCACCACATCAAGCAGTGGCACGAGCACTGGCGCGATCGGCGTGCCGAAGATGTCGTTCTCGTTGTAGTCCTGCCTCAGATGGATGATGTCCTCGTACGGGAACGTATAGATCCTGTTGTTCGGCATCGTGAACTTGAGCAGGAGTGCGCCGGCATCCGTGTAGATCGCCTCGGCTGTCCTCGGTGCGATCGGGTAGATCTCCATCGGTGTGCCATAGTCGTCGCGCACGATCAGCGCAAAGGCGTTCGAGTTAAGGCATAGCTGTGTCGCAAGCTTCTCCTGAAGCATCTGTCCGGTCATCAGAGGATTAGGCTCATCAAGTAAAAAGCGAACCGCATTCGATGGGTTCACTTTCAGGTCGACGCTTCCGTCCTCTTCGATCGTTTCTCTCAGGTGCTTGGCTACCAGTTTCCCGACTGCCTTCACCTTGGGCCGGATGCACGAGCGTACGATGTCGGAGTTGTACACTGTCCCGTTCCACGAGACATAGTTGTTTCCGACCTGCGTCATCAGTTCGACACCGGCGATGCGCTTGTTGGAGAAGGCACTTCTGAGCCTGTCAAAAAGTCCCATATAGTCACCTCTCTGTTTATATCAGGGACTCGTATTCTTCCCGCTTGTCGAGAAGAACCACGTAAGCATCGAGTAACGATGCGGTCCCGTCAATTCGTTTGTTAAGGTTCCGTCCTTTGTTCGGCTGGATGTTGCCATTGATGTCCGCCTTCACGCAAGTGTTTGCGAAGCACCACCGGTCGATCGGGTTGGCATCATAGACGATGTTGCCCGCGCCGAACTCTGCCTTGAGGTCCTTCATAGGCTGGGACAGCGTCGCTGTGCCCTGTCTTACCGGGACCATGGTGTTCTTCCCGAACTCCTGTGCAAACAGTGCCAGAAGGCTGTCATCGATGTGCCACGGGTCGTAGCCGATGTACAGCGGGAAGATGTCATACTCGTCGCGCATCTCGAGGAACCAGTCAAGGAAGACGCGCTTGTTCACTTTGTTGCCGGGGACGACGCGGATCAGACCGCGCGCCTCCCAGATGTCATACGGCACATCGTCCGGATGATGCCTGTTCTTCATGAGGTCGAGCTTTGCCTGCGGGATCCAGTACATCGACTTCACATAGATCTTCGGATCGTTCGGACGCATCCCGATCAGCTTGGCGCTGTTCAGGTCGATGCTGTCCGCTGCATCCATCCCGCCGATGCCATACCGAAGAACAAGATCCTCCGGAGCCACTTCATCGTTCGCCAGCTCATCCCATGAGAGCCAGTTCGCTTCCGCGTTCTCCTTCAGATTGAAGTCCTTAACTAAGACGGTCGGCAGGAACGTGTCATCCGACTTTGCCTTTTCGACACAGCCAGCAAGGAAGTCCCGGTCCTTGATGGTGCCGAGTCCGGGGTTCGCCTTGATCCACATGTTCGGGTCCGTCCACTCCTCCCGCTTATCCAGTTCGTAGATAAACGGCAGGAAGCGCTCGTCTTCGATGGTGCCATCCAGCACGGCAGTCGCATATTCATACTGGCTGTCGAAGATCGAGTTACGAACGAAGCCTGAAGTGGTTATGCACCATAGCATCGGCTGCCGTCTGGATGACATGCTTTGCTTCATGAGGTCATAGACATCGCGGTTCTTGATCGCCGCGAGTTCGTCTATCACCACACAGTGACTGTTGAGACCATCAAGGCTGTTTGTATTCGATGCGAGCGCTTTGATGAAGCCCATGTTCACATCGCAGTAGAGATCGCTCTGTCTCTTTCGGACGTGCTTGGCAATCGACTTCGACTGCCGGACCATGTGCACGCACTCGTTGAACCCCTTGTTCGCCTGGTCTTTTGCCGTGGCGATCTGGTAGCACTCCGGTGCACCTTCCTTGTCTGCCACGAGCATATAAAGCTGAATGCCGCTCAGTTCGGTCGTCTTCCCGTTCTTACGGCCTTCGATAGTCAGCACCTCCTGATATCTCCGGAGGTCGTTGTCATCCACGAAACCATAGGCAGCTTCCAGCCGTGCCTTCTGAAACAGCTCAAGCTTCAGAGGCGCGCCAATCTTGCCCTGGCTCTGTTTACAGAACTGCTCAATGAACTGCACCGGACGAAGCGCCTTCTGCTCATCGAAGTGCCACTTGCCGGGGTTGTGCATGTCATTCAGCAGTCGCTCGTAAATCGTTTTAACTTTGTCGCACGCGAGTATCTTTCCATCCAGTACGCTGATCGCGTACAGTTCAAGATCTGTCATTCGCCGAGGAATGCCATCAGCTCATCATCGGCTGCCGGAGCGCTGCCTTTTGGCAGCATGCCGTCTAACTGCTTCATTACTCGCGTGTACTGTGCGCTCAGGCTGATGTAGAGATCCGCGTTCGGTCTCTTCCGGTCGTAGGGATCACACTTTTCTGACTGCTGGAATGGTTCGGTCCAGCCGTTCGCATCGAGATCCTCTTCAAGATCCTCAAGAGTGGCTTTGATGTAAGCGGCGCGCGCGATCAGCCGTTCTGCGTTCAGCTTGTGCGCGTCGTTTATCTGCTTGTACTGACGTTTGAGGGTCGAAGTCTCCTTCTTTATCCGCTCATCTTTCGTCATCTTCGCCATATGTCACCTCATTTCTCTTGAAGGGGAGCCTAAAAAGTTGCCTTCCGGTTAAATCTTGGTGTCTGCCTCGGTGTGTAGGAAAACCGCCTCTGGAGCGAAATGGGGGAGCCTACCCGGCCGCCGGATGCGGGTTGCCATGCTCGTCGAAAGTAATTCTTCTGACATTTTTTTGCACATCGCCGTCATTTTTGTGGATTTTCTCGTGACAGTTTTTGCAAACGTACTCCAGATTCTTCCAGTCGACTGCGATCTCAGGCTTCCGGATGTTCGCCGGAGTCAGATGCACCCGGTGATGGACAATGTATCCGGGATTCTCATGACACTCTTCGCACAGTCCGCCATCGATTGAGCGGCGATGCGAGATGTACCCGAGCCTCACCCTCCTCCACTTGTCAGAAGCATAGAAGTCTTTAGCAAAGTCCTTAGCCATAAGCACAAAAGAAAAGCCACAGCATTCTCCCTATGCCATGACTTCCTCCATTAACATATAGCATTATTCGTTTGGACAATTTGGACGACTTTATTCTTTTCCGAAGAATCTGTAGATCCGTTTACGTGCGAGGTAGTAGTCTCCTCTGCCGTAGACCTTTGCGCTGGTTCTCTTCCAGGACAAGCCGAGGATGTAATGCCACCGGACGATGGACCTGATCTCCGGATCGTCTACTGTCTGCAGCCACGTCTCGATCGTGAGCGCCGTGTCGATCCACCGCTCCTGCTGAGCGACAAGCTTCTCCTTCAGGGAGATGATGCGCATCGCACTCCTGCCGGTTGGATCTCCGGGACCGGAAGCACCTGCGCCATCGTGTCCTGTCGGAGACTTGCGCGGATCGTACAGCGCATCGATCTCCAGTTCCATAGCTTTCATCTCGGAGATAATCCCTCGGTAGTTTTCAAGATCCTCGATCGTCATCCATCATCCTCCTTTGGCTCTGCCCATGAGCAATAGTTATCATCCGGCGTCTTCCCAAACATCTGCGGAATGATAGCGCAGTCCACATAATTTCCTTCCATGTTTGAATTGTATTTACAGTTCTTGCACCGGATTAACTCACCTGTCACGATTCCGTTCATCGTGTCACGAAGTGCATCGCTGTTCGTGCCGACTATGAAGTATTTGTTGAAGTCTATCATTCCGTCACCTTCGGCTCTGCCTTTGAACAGAAATCGTCTTCTGCTATGTATCCATTGAGTCCTGTATACCCACACCTATGCGACACATCAAATTCGTACCATTTACAGTCCTTGCATCGTATCAGTTCCTGTTTACGCACAAGCAAGCCACCTTCTACTTCGTTTGGCGATTCTATGCAAATGTATTCCTTCATACTTCATCCATCCTCGCACCGCAGTTTGGGCAGTAGCGTTTATCATCAGAATGCTCTCCGCACTCTGAACATGTGTATCTCTCCCAAAACGGATATACCTTTCCTTCTTCTCTCGGCATCCACTTTCCATGTCGCACGGGTTCTGCGTCTATGGTTGGTTGATGTGCTATCACTCGAACCAGCAACCTGTGCATGTCTGCATTTCCAAACACAACCGCATAATCAATCGCATTCTTTAACACTGCGGTAATAAGTGCGTCTGCATCAATTAGTCTTGTCATAGCAATTTCTCCAATACCATACTGAGCACGATCAGAAACGCACCGACGACTATGATGAATGCACCGACTGCCACTATCAGCAGACCGAACTCACCCATCGCTTCCGTGTTAATTGCCCGCATGTCTATGCCTCCTGTCATATTCATTAACCGCATCGATTATCTGCTTAGCGGTGAACCTGTTGCCGAGTTCGTACCTGATCGCTGCCATGTGCCATCCTGCCTTACGCAGTGCGAGCACCTTCGGCACATCGATGCCGCCGTAGTCCTGCCATACCTTCATCTTCTTCAGGCAGTCCTCGAT
>DLYC01000099.1 GCA_003447895.1 Lachnospiraceae bacterium
GGGTACTGGCTGCTCATGGAGACGGTCAGCTGCGGCGCGGTAAGGCTGATGGTCGAGTCGCTCGTGCGCTGCGTCAGACTCGCGCTCATGCTTAGACTCCACGGACTGTCGGGGAACCGCTGCGTGTAGTTGATCGTACTGCTCTTCGTGTTCTCCGAGTACAGGGACGGGTTGTAATAGCTGTTGATGTTACTGCGGTTATAACCCGATGTGGAGAAGTTGACGGATGCGGAGAAAGTGCTGTAGGGGTTGGACTTGGCGTCCTGCGAGTGGCTCCATTGGATGCTGAAGTTTTTCCGCGCGCTGTAGTCCGGCATGCCTTGTTCGCTCGTCACGTCGTTGCGGTAACTGATACTCAGGTTTCCCGAGAAATGATACCGCCATAAATAACGGCTCTTGGCGCTCACAGCCCATGTGCCGCGGCTGTAGATGTCGCCCGTCACTTCGAGGTCCATGTAGTCGCAGATGGCGAAATAGTATCCTAATCCGCGCAGGTACAAGCCGCGCGTGTAGTCGTCGCCGAAAGTAGGCATGATCAGTCCGGACGAATAGGTGTTCGTGAACGGGAAGAATCCGAACGGCAGCGCTATCGGAAGCGGCACGTCACCTACCACCAAATAAGACGGTCCGGCGGCTATGTACTCGCCCGGCTTCACTTTCGCTTTC
This sequence comes from Lachnospiraceae bacterium, assembly GCA_003447895.1. GTDB lineage: Bacteria > Bacillota > Clostridia > Lachnospirales > Lachnospiraceae > CAG-791. The sequence goes on from DLYC01000099.1 coordinate 667, forward strand.
GTCAGATGGAGGTAGAAATGCGGATGGTCGTGGTCGTCGCACGTGGTGTACTGGCCTCCGCCAAGCATCATCTCGTCGTTGTTCAGTTTCTTGGTCTTGTCGGCGATGATATATCCTTCGCCCTGCTGGGTCACTACGTGACGGATATAACCTTTCTGCGTCTTGATGTTATAGGTTATCTCGTTGGTCTCGTAACTCTCTTTGCCGTCGTTGAAGACGGGTTTGCCGTGCCATTCCTCGTATATCGAGTCATACACGCCGTGGGCGTAGATCGTGCTGGAGTCCATCTTGATACGGATGTAATCCGCCTGCAGCTGCATCGATTCGTATTTGAGGTCGCCCTTTCCGTGCAGGAAGGCGGTACCGTTACCCATCATGATCATCGAGTCGGACGCCTGGTAATGCACAGGCGATTTGAGTTCACTCTCCTTCTTCGGCTTCTCCTCCTTCGTACTTGGTACTTGGTCACTTGGTAATTCCTCCTCCGTACTTGCAGTTTGGCCTGTGGTCACGACAGAATCGGGAAGCTCTTTGAGAACCTCTTGCGCCCGGATGATGCCTGTCTGTAAGACCAGCAAAATCCACACCATAATATGTCCACATACGCGTATGTGCACACTACCGCATATTAAAACGGCTGCAAAAATAGTAAAAAAAAATGACATACGCAAGTTTTTGGGCATTTTTTTTGCCGGAGCGGTATTTATACCGCGTTTATTAACGGCTTATGGATCATGCGGATTGTGTATATAACCTTTCTTGGTAATGAGTGCTAAATGAGTCGTAAATGACCCGTGAGTAAATTAGCACTCATTCTCAAACTTTATAACTGATTCCGCTGCAAAGTTACAGTTTTTTTGAAATACGCAAGAATAAGAGTATTTTTTGCACCAAAACCTTGCGTATATGCAATTTTTGTTGTACCTTTGCACTCGCAAATTGTAGTATTATGGAAATACAGTCATACATTGCCGCGCATCGTGAGCGGTTCATGGAGGAATGGGCATCGCTCATCAGGATCCCTTCCGTCAGTTGTCAGGAAGAGCACAAAGCCGACATGCTACGCTGCGCCGAGCGGTGGCGCGAACTGCTGCTGCAAGCCGGCTGCCAACGGGCGGAAATAATCCCTTCCGCCGGCAACCCATTCGTCTATGCCGAATACCGGTGTCCCAATGACTCAATAAATGACCAAATGGTAAATGACCAAATGGTAAATGTTTTAGTCTACGCTCATTACGATGTTATGCCGGTGGAGCCGTTGGAACTATGGCTGTCCGACCCGTGGGAACCGTCCATCCGCGACGGACGGCTTTACGCACGAGGTGCCGACGACGACAAAGGACAGGCGATGATTCAGGTCAAAGCGTTTGAATACATGGTCAAAACAGGACAGATGAGATGCAACGTCAAGTTCATCTTCGAAGGCGAAGAAGAGATCGGTTCTCCCTCGCTGGAGGCATTTCTGGAGGAACACAAAGACCTGCTGAAAGCCGACATCATCCTTGTCTCCGACACCTCCATGATCGGTAAAGAGACACCTTCGATCACTACAGGCCTGCGCGGATTGGCGTACTGGCAGATAGAGGTGGACGGACCTAACAGAGACCTCCATTCCGGACATTTCGGCGGAGCGGTCAAAAATCCGGTAAATGCACTCTGTGAAATGTTGGCGCAGATCGTTGATAAAGAAGGCAGAATAACGGTTCCCGGCTTCTACGACGATGTGCTGCCGATACCCGATGAGGAACGGAAAATGATTGCGCAGATACCGTTCTCGCAGGAAAAATACAACACTGCTATTGGCGTCGATGATGTCTTCGGAGAAAAGGGTTATTCGACCCTCGAACGCAACTCCTGCAGACCCTCTTTTGACATCTGCGGCATCTGGGGCGGTTATACCGGCGAGGGATCCAAAACAGTTCTGCCGTCCAAAGCTTTTGCCAAGGTCTCATGCCGGCTCGTTGCCAATCAGGACCACGAGAAGATTTCGCAGGCGTTCGTCGATTATATCGAGTCGCTCTGTCCGCAGGGTGTGCGCGTGAAAGTGACACCGATGCACGGCGGTCAGGGCTATGTCTGCCCGATAGATATTCCCGCCTACAAAGCCGCAGAGAAAGGCTTTGAACTGGCTTTCGGAAAGCGTCCGCTTGCCGCGCGCCGCGGCGGCTCGATACCTATTATTGCCGCCTTCGAACGGATCTTGGGATGCAAGACCATCCTGATGGGTTTCGGTCTGGAGCAGAACGCCATCCATTCGCCTAACGAGTCCATGGACCTCGAGGTGTGGGAGAAAGGTATCGTCGCTGTGAGCGGGTTCTACAAGGAGGTTGGAAGATGAAGATAGCTATTCTCGGTGCAGGGAGTGTAGGGACGAACCTGCACCACGCCTTTGAGACCAAAGGCATCAAGACCGAACTCATTCATGCCCGTCCGCTGACAGATCCTACAGCAGAGCGGTCTTACAGCGAAGCGGTCCGTCTGCCACAGGCAGACATATATATCTATGCTATTGCGGATCAGGCGCTGCGGGATGTGATATCGGTCATCCATGCGCCGAAAGCCCTGCACCTGCATACATCCGGCACAATGCCGATAGACGTGTTCGGAGAAGACAAACCCCATGCCGGAGTACTTTATTTCTTCCAGTCCTTCAGCCGGACGAAGATGATAGACGACTGGAGCAGCATTCCTTGTTTTATCGAGGGAAAGAACATCGATGACGTGGCGGCGATATACTCCCTGGCGCAGAACCTGACGGGACATATCTACGAGGCGAACCGGCATGACCGCGAACGGCTGCATATAGCCGGTGTGTTCGCTAATAACTATTCGAACCTGATGTTTCGCATCGCCGCAGACCTCTTACGCGACACACGTATTCCTTTTGAAGCCCTGCTGCCGCTCATCGACAACACAGCTGCCAAAGTACACTCGATGACCCCTCGTGATGCACAGACCGGACCTGCACAACGGGGCGATTTGGCTGTGATAAAGCACCATCTGGAGGTACTAAGGACAATGGACAATGGACAAGCGACCTCAAACAATCTCAGGGGATTTAGTGCGGAAGAGATGTGCGAAGTGTATCAATTGCTCGCAGCGTTAATCGGGAAAAAGCATAATCATCCAATTCCTCCCACCGGACAGCAATAGTCCCTTCTATTTGCGGCAACTCCTCCACCTTATGTATTATAAATCGCGCGTGTATCTTCTGATGCGAGAGGACGTGCGATAACTCGCAGACCGCCTGCGGCTGACAGAGTACAGACCGCTCCGCTGACAGAGTACGGACCGAATCAGTCTGTACTCTGTATTCTGTATTCT
>DLYC01000197.1 GCA_003447895.1 Lachnospiraceae bacterium
TTGGTCGGCTCGTCGAGGATAAGGAAATTCGCCTCGGAGAGCATCAGGAGCGCCAGGGAAAGGCGTCCGCGCTCGCCGCCGGAAAGGTCCTTGACCCGCTTGAACACATCGTCCCCGGTGAAAAGGAAGGAGGCGAGGAGATTGCGGATCTGCAGGTCCGTCATGGCCGGGCGCAGATCGCTCACTTCCTCGAAGAGGGTCTTTTCCGGATGCAGGACCTGGTGGTCCTGGTCGTAATAGCCGATTATGACGCCGGTGCCCAGGGTGACAAGTCCCCGGTCAGCGTCCACGAGGCCGTTGATGATCTTGAGGATGGTCGATTTGCCCGTCCCGTTGTCCCCGATCAGGGCGACCCGCTCGCCGCGGCGGATGTCAAAGGACAGATCCGAAAAGAGCGGTTCGTCGAAGGCCTTGGCCAGGTCCTCCACATGGAGCACATCCTTGCCGCTCACCTTGGCGGGGGAGAAGCGCAGGCGCAGGGCGTCGTCCTCTCCGGGCGGCTTGTCCAGGCGCTCCATCTTCTCCAGCATCTTCTCCCGGCTCTCGGCCCGCCTGATGGATTTTTCCCGGTTAAAGGATTTGAGCCTGGCAATGACCTCCTCCTGGTGGCGGATCTCCTGCTGCTGCTTGAGGTACGCCCGCAGCTGCGCTTCGCGCAGCTGTTTTTTCTTTTCCGCGAAGGCGCTGTAGCCGCCGGAGAAGGAGATGGCCTCCCCGTGCTCGATCTCGATCACCTTGGTCACGACGCGGTCAAGGAAATACCGGTCGTGGGAGACGATGAGGACCGTGCCCCGATAGTTCATCAGATAGGTCTCGAGCCAGCGGATACTGCTCATATCGAGATGGTTTGTCGGCTCATCGAGCATGAGAAGATCCGGCTTTTGCAGAAGGAGCTTACTGAGGGCCACGCGCGTCTTCTGTCCGCCCGATAAGGTTGAGACAGTCTGGTCAAATTCCGCGTCCGTAAAGCCGAGCCCCCGCAGAACGCCGGTCACTTCCCCTTTATAGGCATAGCCGTTTTCAAGCTCAAAGCGGTGAAGAAGGTCCGTGTATTCCGTGATGGTCTGCGTGAGCGCGTCCCCCTTTAGCTTTTCCATGTGCGCCTCATACTGCGTGAGACGGTTTTCCATATCGATCAGATACTGCTTTACGGAGAGGGCCTCCTCGTAGACCGTCCGCCCGGACACGAGTCCCTGGTTCTGGGCGAGATAGCCGTAACTGCAGTCCCTCTCAAAGGATACCGTGCCGCTGTCGGGCGCCTCTTCTCCGATAATGATCCTTAAGAGCGTGGTCTTTCCGGCTCCGTTGATTCCGACGACAGCGGCCTTGTCCCCCTTTTCAAGGTGGAAAGTGACGTCTCTTAAAACGGTATTTTCCGGATATTCTTTACTGATATGGTGGCAGGCAAGAATCATGGTTTTTCTCTCTTTAACGTAGCTTATTTCGGGCAATGCCCGTAACTTTCACTATATTAAAAATTTCCGGATAAGTCAAACCGGCCCTCTGCCCCGAAGACGCGGCCGGAACGGTCCTTTTCCTGTCCGTATTTGCAATTGACGTGATTTTGGCGAATCGATATAATCAATATGTAAAAGAATGGTCAAAGAATTTGTCAATCATTACTGGAAAGGATAGAGAAAGCTAGTGGAAGAACGGGGGATCTCACAGGCAGTGATCGGCAGGCTGCCTCGTTATTACAGGTATCTGGGCGAACTCAAGAGCGAGGGTGTCGAGAGAATATCTTCTCAGGAACTGAGCAGGATCATGAACGTAACAGCCTCTCAGATCAGGCAGGATTTTAACAATTTCGGGGGATTCGGGCAGCAGGGCTACGGGTACAATACCAATTATCTTTATGAGGAGATCGGAAAGATCCTCGGTCTCAACAAACAGCACGATATGATCCTGATCGGCGCGGGAAATCTCGGCCAGGCAATTGTCAATTATATGAACCTGAAGAACCGCGGGTTTTCATTCAAGGGCGCGTTTGACGTAAACCCTGATCTCTATGACAAAAAGATCGCAAATGTTCCGATCTATCCCATGGAACAGATGCCCGCGTTCATCAGCAGCAACCACATTGATATCGCGGTCCTCACGGTGCCCAAGGCTGCGGCGATCGAGATCACGCAGGTCCTCGCGGAGACGCCGATCAAGGCTATATGGAACTTTGCGCATGTGGATCTCAAGGCGCCGGAGAGAATACAGGTGGAGAGCGTACACTTGCAGGACAGCCTCATGAAATTGTCCTACAACATCAGGAGAAATGAAGAAAAGAGCTGAGCCGGCATAAGGCCCGGATCTAAAGTGAAGCTCAGAATGAGACGCCCTTTCCGGTCACATCCGGAAAGGGCTTTTTTTCGCGAAGCGGAGGGTCCCGCGCGGGCGGCTTCGCGTCGCGGTCCGAAGGGGAGAGCACAATGAAATATATTTTGACCGGAACAGAAATGGCGGAGGCAGACCGTCTCACATCGGAGAAAATAGGGATTCCTTCCATCGTGCTGATGGAGAGAGCCGCCCTGGCGGTGGCGGATGAGATTACAGAGCGGTTTGGCGACGCGGAGAGGATCACGATCCTGGCAGGCCCCGGAAACAACGGCGCGGACGGACTGGCAGCCGGGCGCCTTCTGACGGACCGGGGATACCGGGTGCAGTTTCTGCTCCTTACGGACAAGATGCCGAAGGCGGACTCCTCGTCGATGATCCAGCGAAGGATCCTTGAAGCGTACGGCGCGGATGTCCGGGCGTTTGAGGACCGCGCTCTGGAAGAATTCGGGCCCGATGTGATCGTGGACGCGCTGTTCGGAACAGGCCTCGGAAGGCCTCTCACGGAAAAGGCGGCCCATATGGCGGAATTTACCGGAAACTACCGGGACAGGACCGGATGCAAAGTCGTGGGCCTGGACATTCCCTCCGGCGTCTCCTCCGATGACGGGCAGATCCTCGGCGCCGCGTTTTCATGCGATCTCACGGTCACGTTCGCCTATTACAAGAGGGGACACTTCCTGTTCCCCGGGCGGGAGTACTGCGGAGAGACTGTCCTTAGAGAGATCGGGATCCGCGACCTCAGCTTTCGTTTCAGGGAGAGCGGACTTCCGGAAGCCTTTATGTACGAGCGATGCGACCTTCCGGAACTTCTGGGAAAGCGGAGCGGGGGAGGCAACAAAGGCACCTTTGGCAAAATACTGATCGCGGCAGGGAGCTTTTCCATGTGCGGCGCGGCGCTCCTATGCGCGGAGGCCTCAATGAGAAGCGGAGCCGGGATGGTAAAGCTGTTTACCAGGGAGGAGAACCGCCTGATCGTGCAGCAGGCACTGCCGGAAGCGATGCTGACTACTTACGAGGCTTTTTCTTCGGAAAAAGAGGGTGAAAAGAAGAGGGAACGGGAAGCGCTCAGGCAGTCGCTCATCAGGGACCTGGACTGGGCGGACGTCGTCGTCGCGGGCCCCGCGATCGGGCTTTCGGAAGAAGGGCGCTGCGTGGTCCGGACCATTCTCGAGTACGGAGCGGAAGACGGCAGCGTCAGCCGCAACAGAAAAAGACCGCTGTCCGGTATGGTACTTGACGCCGACGCGGTCAGGCTGATCGCACAGGACGATGAGCTGGACCTCCTTCTTCAAAAGAGAGCGGGCGATACGGCGTGCGTTCTGACGCCGCATCTTGCGGAATTCGCGGACCTTGTCCATGTGAGCGTCAGGGAGGCGGCCGGGGAGCGGATCCCGCTCCTTAGACAGGCCGCAGAGCGGTACAAGTGCACCGTACTCGGAAAGGACGCCGTGACCATGATCGTCTCATCCGGTGACAGGTCCGTCTGTATGGTCACAAACGGAAACAGCGGAATGGCCACGGCCGGAAGCGGAGATGTGCTCTCGGGCATAACAGGCGCTATGCTGGCGTCCGTCCCGGACCGGGCGGGAAGCGGCCGGAAGGCTGCAGAGGCCGCGGCTTTTGTCCACGCGGAGGCGGGAAGGCTCTGCAGGGAGAGAATGGGAGAGAGAGCCATGCTCGCAGGGGACATCCTGCGGGCGGCCGGCGAGGTGACCCGCGACGCGGGGCGTGACACACTGCAGGAATGAAAGGATGAGAGGGCAGGATCATGAGTGAATACAATCTGAAATCGGTTTGCAGGACTGAGGATTCCGAGGGGCATGACAGGATCTGGGCGCAGATCGACCTGGACGCCGTGCGCTTTAATATGGAGAGCATGAAGAAGAATCTTCGGGAGGGCACCCGGATGATCGCTGTGTTAAAGACCAACGCATACGGCCACGGCGCGGTAAAGATCATGAAGGAGCTGGAGAAGATCCCCTACGTCTGGGGCTACGCGGCGGCCACCTTTGAGGAGGCGAAGGAGCTTCGGGAAAACGGAGCCGTAAAGCCGATCCTCCTTCTGGGCTATGTTTTTCCTTACTGCTACCGGGAACTGGCCGATCTGGAGATCCGGCCGGCCGTGTTCAGAGAGGATATGCTCGGGCAGCTCTCTGCCGCCGCAAAGGAGGCGGGAAAGCCCATCCGGATCCACATCGCCCTGGACACCGGAATGGGCAGGATCGGGGTAAGGCCGGACGACGAGGGGCTCTCTTTTGTCAAAAAAGCGCTGGAGACGCCCGGACTTTCCGTGGAAGGAATGTTCACGCACTTTGCAAAGGCGGATGAGAGGGACCATGAGCCGACCTGCACGCAGATCAGGCGCTATTCTAAGTTCCGGGACAGGATCCGGAGAGAACTGGGCTTTGAGATCCCTTACTGCCACTGCTCCAACAGCGCCGGGATCATCGAATTCTCAGAGGCCAACATGGATCTTGTGAGAGCCGGCATCACTCTCTACGGGCTCTGGCCCTCGGAGGAAGTCAGTAAAACGGCAGTCCCTCTTAAGCCTGTCATGTCCCTCTACTCGCACATTGTCTATCTCAAGGAAGTCGGGCCCGGCGAGGGCATCAGTTACGGCGGAACCTACGTGACAAAGGCGGAGAAGACCAGAATCGCCACGGTCCCGGCCGGTTACGGGGACGGCTATCCCAGAAGCCTTTCCAACAAGGGCTTCGTCCTCATCTGCGGGAAGAGGGCGCCGATCCTGGGACGGGTCTGCATGGACCAGATGATGGTCGATGTGACGGACATTCCCGAGGCGAAGGAGGGGAGCCTGTGCACACTGATCGGGACAGACGGCGAAGAGACGATCACGATGGAGGATCTGGGCGATCTTTCCGGCAGGTTCAACTATGAGCTCGCCTGTGATATCAACGAACGCGTACCGAGGATCGTGTGCGCGGAGAGCCATTAGTTGACGGTTTTGCGCGTTAATGGTATAGTCTAGAGTGAGTTTTTTCGTAAAAGAAAAGGCCTGCGGCGGGGACTGAGTCTCTGAGGCCGCGAAGCATGTTTTGGATACAGAAAAAACGTCTGATAACGGCGGACACGCCGTTAACTATAGAAAAGGAGCCCACGGCTCCGGTATGGAGGAAAACATGTCAGGACATTCCAAATTTGCAAACATCAAGCACAAGAAAGAGAAGAACGACGCGGCCAAGGGAAAGATCTTTACGATCATCGGCCGTGAGATCGCGGTCGCGGTCAAGGAGGGCGGCGCGGATCCCGCCAACAACTTCAAGCTTGCCAAGGTCATTGCAAAGGCCAAGGCCAACAATATGCCCAATGAGACGATCGAGCGCGGCATCAAGAAAGCTGCCGGTGACGTGGGAAATGTCAATTTCCAGTACAACACCTATGAGGGCTACGGCCCCGGCGGAATCGCGATCATCGTAGATACACTTACGGACAATCAGAACAGAACTGCCGCGAACGTGAGAAGCGCGTTTACCAAGGGAAACGGGAGTATCGGAACCCAGGGCTGCGTCTCCTTCATGTTTGACAGGAAAGGCCAGATCATCATCGACAAAGAGGACTGCGATCTTAGCGCGGACGATCTTATGATGATCGTCCTGGACGCGGGCGCCGAAGATATCAAAGAGGAAGAGGACAGCTTTGAGATCCTCACCGCGGAGGAAGACTTCGACGCGGTCGAGAAGGCACTCAGGGATGAGGGAATTGAGCTCGCCTCCGCGGAAGTGACCATGATCCCCCAGAACTATGTAAAAGTGACAGATGAGACAGTCATGAAGCAGATCAGAAGGATCCTCGATCTTTTGGATGACGACGATGATGTACAGGCTGTCTATCACAACTGGGACGAGGACTGACAGACTCCCGGGAAGACAAACAGGCTTCTATAAGAACAGCGCAGAAATAAGGCAGTTTTGTGTCACGGCACGAAACTGCCTCATTGCCATCATGGAAGGAAACCTATATTATGCAGTTACCGGATCAGATGAGTGTACCGGAAAGCGGTGAGCCCGGGATCAGGCTCCTCAAAAACCCGCTGCCCGGACCTCCGACAAGAGCGCATGTCCGAATGGAATTTGATGTTGAGACGCCGGAAGATGACGATTTTGACATTGAGATTCCGGAAGGAGATGACTTTGATATCTGATCTCAATGAGACGGCGGACCGTTGCGAAGGATAAGGAAGGGTGCGGAACGAATGGCTTCATCCAGAACGAAAAGGAGTACGAAGAGCACAGCAAAGACGATCGGAAAGGGAAGCAGATCCGGGAGGGGAAAGAACACCGGGAAAACGAACAGGTCCCGGGCGGATGTCCTTGCGGAAGAGCAGCAGGCCATGAATGTGCGGAGAGACATCCGCATGCTTGTCTTTTTTGGCATCATGGTATTTTTGATGATCTCTGCCCTCGGGTACGGCGGGATCATAGGAAGAGGGGTCTCTTCCGTTCTGTTCGGGCTTTTTGGAAGAGCTGCCTATATATTCCCTGTTTTTATGACAATCATCGTATTTTTTGTCGTATCCAATTACGGCAGAAGGACGCTGCCGGCAAGGACGGCAGCTCTTGTCGTGCTGTTTGTGTGTATCACCGCGGCGTTTGAAATGCTGAGCGGGGAGATCTCGACAGCCGCGGCATATGATGCTGCCGCGATCTATCAGCGATGCGCGGCGGCCAGGGACGGCGGCGGCCTTCTCGGCGGCACGATCGCCTACTACATGTTCCGTTTCCTGAGAAGCGTGGGCTCTGTCTTTGTACTCTTTGTCATCACGCTGGTCAGCCTCATGGTCTTTACACAGTTCTCCCCTGTGGAGAGGTACCGCCGGGCGCAGGCAGAGAGGATCAAGAGAGGCGACCCCTCCTTTATGGAAAAGCGCAGGATCCGGGCAGAGGAAGCGAAGGCGGCTTCGATCGCCCGGAAAGAGGCGGCAGCGGCGTCCAGGGAGAGAAGGCGCAAAGAGAGAGAAGAACTCCTTGCGCTGGAAGAGAAGAACAGGGAGGAACGCCGCCGCGCGGCACTTGAGAACGCGGGAGCGGCCGATCTTTCCGGCACGCTGATCGAGCCCTACAGCAAGGAGGAGGAAGAGGACTTCGGAATCGGGGAAAGTGTGCCTCTTTTCAAAAAGAGCGAAAAGAGCTACACAAAGACTTCGATCGATGTCAGCACCGCGGAAGCGGCCGGACAGGAAGTCATCGGCAGTAAGCCCGAGAAACTCCGCTCCGGCGCGGCGCACGGCATAAGGCTCCTGGACAGGAAGAAGAAGGAAGCGCAGAAGCCGGAGCAGATCCGCGTAAGCGCATCCCCCGTAAGAGAGGAAGAGGCGGACAGTGACGGCAGGGTCCTCCGCCCGGACGCGAACACGGTGAGAGTGGAGTCCGCGGACCTGATCAGAACCGATATGGCGCCGGACGCCTTATCCGGACAGCTCCCCCATCGGGCCACGATGACCGTCTTTACCAGAACGAAAGAGAATCCGGAGACGGAAGAGAATCTTCAGTTTCCCTTTAACCGGTTTGACAACGACAGGAATATGCGGAGGGTCTATGCCCGCGAGAGCGCGACGGACAAGCTGATAAACGGAAGCTATCCGGATATTGCGGACGCAGGCGGAATGTCCACGTTCAACGCCCAGAAAGAGCGAAGCGCCCTGGGCCGCGACGCAGAGGAATTCACAGAGCTTCCGGCGGGCGCGCAGGAGGAACTTCCCTGGGGCGCGGATGCGCTCACGGAGGAAGAGATGGCCGCCATAGAAGCGCAGGAAGCCGCCCTGAGTACGGAAGGCGGAATACAGGCGGGTCAGGCTGAGGCTGTTCAGAGCATGGAGAAAGCGGGAGCTCTCGAAGAGAAGAGACGCGTCACAGTGACCGCGCGTCCCGTAAGAGAAGAGAGCCGTGCGAAAAACGCGGAAGCAGCTGCCGTCGAGGAACCGGTATCGAAAGAGGAACTCGAGGGAATCGAAGTTCACAGAGAGCGCGGGGAGACGGAAAAGGCAGTCGGAAGAACGGTCATGAGCGGGCAGAAGAGAAGCGCGCAGAACCGCCAGTACAGCTTCCCTCCGTTCAGCCTTCTTGAAAAAGGAGAACAGAAGCACTCGGCCGAATCTGACCTCGAGCTTAAGGAGACGGCTTTCCGGCTCCAGGAGACGCTCCGCACGTTCGGCGTCAATGTCACGATCTCGGATATCAGCCAGGGACCTCACATCACAAGGTATGAGCTTCAGCCCGAACAGGGCGTGAAGGTCAGCAGGATCGTCAACCTCGCTGACGACATCAAATTGAGCCTTGCCGCGACGGATATCCGGATCGAGGCTCCCATCCCCGGGAAACCGGCGATCGGGATCGAAGTCCCCAATAAACACGGATACTCAGTGCTCCTCAGGGATATTCTGGAGTCCAGAGAATTCCGCTCGGCCAAGAGCCTTCTGTCATTTGCGGTGGGAAAGGATGTGGCCGGAAAGGTCGTCGTCGCGGATATCGCCAAGATGCCGCACCTTCTGATCGCAGGCGCCACGGGATCGGGCAAATCGGTCTGCATCAACTCGATCATCATGAGCCTTCTCTACAAGGCGTCGCCGGACGAAGTGCAGATCATTATGATCGACCCCAAGGTGGTCGAACTGAATATTTATAACGGCATCCCGCATCTGATGATCCCTGTGGTGACCGATGTCAAAAAAGCATCTGCGGCACTGAACTGGGCCGTAGCGGAGATGGACCGCCGCTATAAACTCTTTGCCGCGTCCGGAACCAGGGACCTGACAGGCTACAATGCGTTTGTCCGCGCCAAGGGAGATGAGGCCGGCGAGAATGAGAAGCCGCTCACAAGGCTGGTGGTGATCATCGATGAGCTGGCCGACCTTATGATGACCTGCAAGAACGATGTGGAGACCTCCATCTGCCGCCTGGCACAGCTGGCGAGAGCCGCGGGAATCCATCTGATCATCGCGACGCAGAGGCCTTCGGTCAACGTCATCACAGGCCTGATCAAGGCCAATATGCCCAGCAGGATCGCCTTCCAGGTGGCCAGCAACACAGACTCCAGGACCATCCTGGATATGGGCGGCGCCGAGAAGCTGATCGGAAAGGGCGATATGCTCTTTTATCCCTCAAACTTCGCAAAGCCCGAGAGATACCAGGGCGCGTTCGTCAGTGATAATGACGTCAGCAGCGTGGTAGAGTATATCAAAGAGAACAACTCCTACGACAACGAGCATGTCTCCAAGGTGACGGATGAGATCAACCGGATCGGAGAGGCGGGCGTTCCCGGGCAGGGAGCGGACGCAGGAGGAGAGTCCGGCCGGGATGAATATTTTGAAAAAGCGGGCAGGTTTATTATCGAGAAGGACAAGGCGTCGATCGGAATGCTGCAGCGCGTACTTAAGATCGGCTTTAACAGGGCGGCCAGGATCATGGACCAGCTGGCGGAGGCCGGCGTTGTCTCAGAGGAGAACGGGACCAGAGCCAGGGAAGTCCTGATGAGCATGCCGCAGTTTGAGCACTATCTGGAGGAGAACTAAATGAGATCCGGCAGGGCAGAGAAAAGCGGTGCTTTGGGAGATTTCCGAATGAGCAGGCGGCTTCGGTTTGCCGCAGTGCTGCTGTCCATTGCCGCCGCATTTGCGTTCGGGTTTATGATGTATACGCACAGCCTCGCCAACTCCAGGGAGGCGCTCCTTGACAGCGCCTCGGACCAGGCGGAGGCGGGAAACTACGCGGAGGCTGCAAGGCTGATCGACCGGGCGCTGACCCTGCCCGGAGACGGCGTCAGGACCAACGAGATGCTCTATCTCAAAAAGGCGGAGTATCTTCAGAAGGGAGGCGACACCTCGCAGGCCCTCAGCATAGCGATGCGCGTCATGAAAAATACGAAGGAAGGCCAGCAGGAATTCGACGACGCATGGGAGAGGATCGTCTCCATCTGTTCGGAGGAGGGGGAGTACGGCAAATTGTGCACCCTTCTCGAGGGGTGCGAAGTCGAATCGATCAGGAGCCGGTACTACAACTATCTGGTCTATGATCCGGTCTTCCGGGATCCGCCCGGCATCTATGAGGGCGACTATACGCTGATCATAGAGAGCCAGGGAGTGGGTGCTGTCTTTTATACGATCGACGGCACAAGTCCGACGGACAAGAGCAATCTGTACACAGACGGAATCCTCTTAAGGCCCGGCATCTATACGGTCAAGGCCTTTTTCCTCAACCGCTACGGCCTTAGCAGCAACACCATCACCGGAACTTACCAGATTACCGAATAAGGGCACATAATTTACACGCTTTTTTGTTGTCTTTTCCGGGCGATGAGTGATAGTATTAGTAAGTCATGTATAAATGGTCAAAATATACAGCTTACGGCGACTACAAATGAATATGGAGGTTTATATGTTCAAGATCATTAAGAAGGAGAATCTGGCCCCCAACATCTATCTGATGGATGTAGAGGCTCCCAGAATTGCCAGGTATGCCCTTCCCGGACAGTTCCTGATCGTCCGTGTGGACGAGGAAGGCGAGAGAATCCCTCTGACTATCTGCGATTACGACAGTGAGCAGGGAACCGTACAGATCGTTTTCCAGGTAATCGGCGGAGAAACCTACCGCATGTCTTCACTGGAAGTGGGAGACAGCTTTGCTGATATGGTCGGACCTTTAGGCAAACCTTCCGATCTCACAGAGCTTCCTATAGAGGAACTGAAAAAGAAAAAGATCTGCTTCATCGCGGGCGGTGTCGGAACGGCTCCTGTATACTGCCAGCTCAAGTGGCTCAAGAAAATGGGCGTGGAAGTGGACTGCATCCAGGGCGCGAGGACGAAGGATATCATCATCCTGGAAAAAGAGATGAGCGAAGTCTCCAATCTTCACATCTGCACCGATGACGGCTCCTACGGAATCCACGGAAATGTCTGCGTGGCGCTCCAGAAACTCTGGGACGAGGGAAAACGATATGACAGAGTCGTAGCCATCGGCCCTATGATCATGATGAAATTTGTATGTCAGCTGACCAAACAGCTCGGCGTAGAGACGATCGTATCCATGAATCCGATCATGGTGGACGGCACCGGCA
>DLYC01000003.1:0-329 GCA_003447895.1 Lachnospiraceae bacterium
CATACTTTACCCAATAGACAAGGATCTGTGTACCGGATGCCACGCCGGGACCAAAGTGTGTGCCCATCCAGACGCAGGCCATTCCGATCGCAATCGAAAGATTTGACGGTTTCTTATCCATGGTTTCCTCCTTTATTATACTTGTTTACAGGTATTCGCAATCCCCCTTACTTCAGCAGCTGTCCGGAGATGACCATCTGCTGAACCTGAGAGCTGCCCTCGTAGATGGATGTGATGCGGACGTCGCGGTAGAGACGCTCGATCTCATACTCCTGGGAATAGCCGTAGCCGCCGTGCAGCTGCAGGGACTTGTTGACGATCTCGATGGC
>DLYC01000003.1:480-4660 GCA_003447895.1 Lachnospiraceae bacterium
CTGGCTGCGTTCAGTTTGGTCTCCATATCAGCCATCATGAAGGCCAGTGCCTGATTCTTGCAGAGGGGCTTTCCGAACTGGACGCGGTTTTTGGTGTGCTCGACCGCGAGATCCAGTGCCTCCTGGGCGATGCCGAGTGCCATGGAGGCGACGCCGACGCGGCCGACGTTCAGGGTCTTCATGGCATTGATGAAGCCCATGTTTTCCTCGCCCAGCAGGCAGTCTGCGGGGACGCGGACATCCTCCAGGATGAGGTCGCTGACCGGAACACCGTGCTGGCCCATCTTCTCCTCGTGCTTGCCGACGGATACGCCCTTGAGGTCCTTGTCGACGATGAAGGCACTGATGCCCTTGGTGCCCTTTTCGGGATCGGTCTTGGCATAGACGATGTGGTATTTGGCGATGGGCGCCATGGTGATAAAGCACTTGGTGCCGTTGAGGACATAGGCATCACCGTCCTTGACAGCCTTGGTCTTGAGGGATCCCGCGTCCGAACCGGCATTGGGCTCGGTCAGGGCGAAGGAGATGATGTGGCTGCCGTCCGCGACGCCGGGGAGGTATTTTTCCTTCTGCTCATCGGTTCCGGAGAGCAGGATGGGCTGTGTGGACAGCGAGTTGGAAGAAGAAATGAACAGGGTCGCTGCCGCGCACTTCTTCGCGATCTCCTCCATGACACAGACATAGCTGCGCATATCCAGGCCGAGTCCGCCGAACTCCTCCGGGATCTTCAGTCCGTAGAAGCCGAGCTCTGCCATCTCCTGCACGACACTGTCGGGGAAATTGCCGGTCTTGTCGATCTCATGCGCGATCTCCGCCAGGGTTCCCTCTGCGTACTGCTTTGCCATCTCACGGATCGCATCATGATCTTCTGTAAAAAATGCACTCTTCATTTTGTTTTACCCCTTTCTTCACAATCATTTATGCCGCGGCCTGTCGCTTTGCTGCCGCGCCTGTTTGGCCGGAACTTCCGGCAGTAAACCTTTTTTCAATACACATCGCAGATATTCACTTCACATCGCAGATGTAATAACTTCCCTTTTCCGTGTTCGCGATCTGCCGGAGTCCCTCTGTGTCCTCCGCGCGCTGCGCGGCGATCTGTTTGAGCTCTCCCAGGCGGACCTTGCCGCTTGCCGTGACCGGCAGCTGCCGGAAGGTGAGGATGTATTTGGGAATTTTGAAGTAGGACAGCCTGGGTTTCAGGAACCTCAGCAGGGCCTGTCCGTCAAAGGCTTCCCCATCCTCCGTGACAATGCAGGCGGCGATCTCCTCCTGCGTGAACGTATTGGGAACCCCCACGACCTTGACCTTTTTCGTCATGCCGCTGTCCAGAATGGCCTTCTCGATCTCGCGGGGGGAAATGTTCTCTCCTGCGCGGATGATCAGTTCCTTTTTGCGTCCGGTCAGACAGATCTCATCGTAGTCGTTGAAATATCCGATGTCTCCGGTTCTGAGCCAGCCGTCCTCTGTGAAGGCCTCCGCAGTCTCCTCCGGCATCCGGTAGTATTCCTTGAAAAGGTTGAATCCCGCCAGCTCCAGCTCGCCGATGCGGTTTTTACCCACGATCTGGCCGGTGTTGACATCCCGGATCCTGGCCATCGTGTCCTCATAGAACACCCCGCCGGTGATCTGACCGCTCCTCAGCGGATCATCCCAGTCGGAGAAGGAACCGCTGGTGGAGGCCTCGGTCATCCCGAAGGACGGGATCAGATGCATGTCCGGAAACCGCCTGCAGATCTCGCGGTATTCCTCTGTCGTGATCACGCTGCCGCCTACGATACCGGACTTGAGCGCACTGCCGTCATATTGTGCGTTGTCCTCCTTGCGGACAAGGGCCAGATACATGCTGGGGACGCCGAGCATGACGGTGCAGTGGTACCGGTCAATAGCCTCCCAGACCGCCTGTGTCCGGAAGGACGGGATCAGGTGCATGGTCATTCCCAGGATGGTACAGGCGGCAAGGCCTGTGTTCAGGCCGAAACCGTGATACATGGAGACCGCGACGACCACCTTGTCCTCATGCGTCCAGCGCATGCATTTCTGCACATGGAGGTTGACATTGACGATCCCGTAGTGGGTGAGCACGACCGGCTTGGGCTTTGAGGTCGTACCCGAGGTAAAGATGATGCAGGCGGGCGCCTTCGCGGGGACCTCGGCCATCGTCCGGCAGACCTGGTCCAAAGGGAGCTTTTTCCTGGATCCTTCGGAAAAATGCTCCGGTCTGAGCCAGACACCCGACTCGCGTTCCTCAATGTGCAGGAAGTGCCGGACGCCTGCCGCGCCTTTGCGGATCTCCGGGATCATTTCATCAAAGATGCTGTCCCGGCAGCCCGCCCCGTAAAACAGGACCTCGGTATCCGAGCGTGTCAGCTGGTCTGTCATCTCATCCACACTGTTGGCGGCATTGAAGACGACCGCCACGGCGCCCAGCTTGTACAGTGCCAGGCAGGCCTGGACAAATGCCGGGGAATTGAGACTCCAGATTCCCACATGTGTCCCGGTCCTGATCCCGTAGTCCCGATAAAAACGGGCTGCCAGCAGGTCCGTCACCTCATCCAGCTCCGACCAGGTACAGGTCCAGTCCCCGAATTCTATGGCAGTCTGCTCTCCGTATCGTTCCGCTGTCTCCCGGAGGCACCTGCCGATCGTTTTTTCAACAAGCTTCATTGGATCGTTTCTCCTTTGTGGTGTGTCGGGGGATTCGGAGGAGAACGCACCGGACCGGAATCCGGAGTCCGGGGCGTTCTCCCGCCGGATCTACACCGAAAGGATTGGTTTTCTATTGAAAAAGCCGCTCAGGCAATTTCTCTTGTTCTCAGACGAGATCCCTGAATGTCTCGATCGCGGTCCTGGCCTGCTCGTAGTTGACCATCTGACGGTCGATCTCGATGAGAACGCAGGGAATCTCCGCCGCTTCACACGCGCGCTTGATCAGAGGATAGTCAAATTCCTCAGGGTCGCAGAACTTGGTCATGAGAACCAGGACACCCTGTGCCTGTGCCGCCTTCGCATCCTCGACGATCCTGGTCACGCGCTTCTTCTCCACATCGTAGAGGACGCTGCAGTTGTCCATCTCACAGAATTTGGAGGCGAGACAGTCCAGAGGGTTTCCGCCATCCGCCGGGGCGTCTGTGCGGTACTGACGGCTCTCCGCCGCGACATCGTCACAGACGATCTGCAGGCCGTTTTCGTCAAAGATCTCGAGGAGGCCGGGGGCATCAGCGAGGATGCCGCTGGTCAGGACTCGGATCTTTTTCGGCGCGTCAGCCTGTGTTTCCGTCGCAAGGGCTTCGATGAGCGCATTGACGAGCTCTGTGTGCTCCTCCTTGCGCATGAAGGTCGCGCTCTTGAAGATATCGCTCCTCTGTGCGCAGGTGATCTCCGGATGCGCCGCCAGGGCGGGCACGAGGGCGCGCATTGCCGCGTTGTGGGCATTGTAGACCTCAATGGAGGCGGCCAGCTTCTTCTCTTCAAACTGGATCCCCGTTGCCTTTTCCAGATCCGCGATCACACGCGCGTAGCCGGCCTTTGTAAAGGTGTGGCCGAATGCGGGCTTTCTGTTCTGCGGATAGGTCATCGGGATGAAGGGAATGTCCTTCACCGCATATTTCCAGTTCTGGCCCGTCACCTTGAGCGAGTCACAGAGGCTGGGGATCACGATGGCGGAGGCACCCTTGTAGGCACCGCTCATGCCGAGCTCGACAATGCTCTGCATAATGGAGCAGATAAAGGCGGGAAAATATTTTTTGGATTCATTGAGCTGGATGTCCGCGCCCCATGCGCCCATCGGAACCATGCCCATGGAATGGATGATCTCTTCGGGGGTGTAAACCGGCGCGACCAGAACGACCTTTCGTCCTTCCTCCAGATAGCGGTCCATCAGCTTCCTGGGGCCGGCCGCGGCTTCATGGAAGCGGGTGAGTAATTCCTGAATTGTCATATGATTTCTCCTTTCGGAATGCCTGACGGAGCTGTACATTGCTGTCCGAACAGCAGGTTTCATCAGGCTTAGGCTTTCCTTGCTTCCATAATTTCCATCAGGCCCTGGACGCGGGTGTCGTACTGGGCTTCGGAGAAGTTTCTGGGATCCGCCTGGTCTCCGTCAAAGCTGGTGACCGGGATGCCGCAGGCCTCACCGATCTGGCGGCTCATCTCGGGCATGAAGCCGCTCCAGAGCTTGCAG
>DLYC01000003.1:4785-6699 GCA_003447895.1 Lachnospiraceae bacterium
CGGGAATACTCGAGGTTGATCGCATTGGGGACCTTGCAGTAGGCGCGGCACATATCATCGAAATCCTTGTAGATAAAGCCGAACGCATCCGCGTAGATGGTCGTGACCATATTGATCCCGCGGCTCTTGAGGCCGGTGGACGTCGCGCGCAGCCAGGGCCAGCATGCGATGCCCTCGAACATGACTCTGTACTTCTCCTCGGTGCGGAAGGTGCTC
Organism: Lachnospiraceae bacterium; assembly: GCA_003447895.1. Lineage (GTDB taxonomy): Bacteria > Bacillota > Clostridia > Lachnospirales > Lachnospiraceae > CAG-791. The sequence goes on from DLYC01000003.1 coordinate 5,002, forward strand.
TCGCCTTTTGCGTGGTTCTCCTCGTACTCCTCGTACAGCTTCTCCATGGCCTCTGCCGCCTCGATCTTGCCCCTGGCTGTGACCATGACCGCCATGTGGTTGAGAAGGTCAAATCCGTTGAAAGGCGAGGGCTCATATTTTGCACATGCGGTGGCTGCCAGCCAGGCGCGGCTGGTGCGGCCGCTGATCTCCATGACTTCTTTGTATTTCTCTTCGCTCCACTTCTTGCCGGTCAGCTCCTCCAGCTGCGCGATCGCCGCGCGGAACTGGTCGCGGACATAGACGAGCTCCGCATCGGAGACCTCATAATCCGGGTTGAAGGGGATGTCGATCATGATCATGGGAATATTGAGCTCCTTCGCCAGGTTCTCATACCACTTGATCATGCAGTTGCAGATGTTATTGCAACAGAGGAGGAAATCCGGCTGGGGCATATCCTGCTCAGGCGCGCTCTTGACCTTGGCATAGGCCAGGCTGATCCTGGCATAGGCGCAGATGTCGTTGGAGTAGCCATCCGCCTCACTGATATTGCACATGCGCTCGCCTGCTCCGCGGGCGGCGATGCCGGCTGCCTGGTTCTCCGGATAGACAACGGCAAGTCCGAGTGTCTCCGGGATCTCCACCGGGAAATTGCTGGAGCACCAGCCGACCATCTCTCCGCGTTCCTTGGCCTCCTGCGCCGAGGTATAGGCCTCTGCCGCGATCTTGCCCAGGCGGGCCTTCGCGGAGTTCGGATCGATCGGAGGGCGTTTTTTCTTCGCTGTTTCTGCCATATTGATCCTTCCTTTCTGTGGTATATGTGAATGCTGCTGTATCTGATTCATTGCGTTCCGGTTTTTATTCTGTTCAGGTCTGCCAGGGTTCCGCCTCTGCGCTTTCAGCGCCTGCGCACACGGGCGTGCCGGGCGGCCTTTTTTATGGCTTTTGCTTCTGATACGCGTACAGCGCGGCGCCGATCGCCCCGAAGAGCTGGGCCTGCGGGGAGAACAGAATCGGATGTCCGATGCTCTCCGAAAGCGCGTTCCTGACACCGGCGTTCTGCGCCACGCCTCCGCTCATGCACACATCCGGAACAATGTTGATCCGCTTTGCCAGGTTTCCGACGCGGCCCGCGACGGAGCCGCAGATGCCTGCGATCAGATCCGCCATATCCACGCCGTTGGCGAGCTGGCTGATGACCTCGCTCTCCGCAAAAACGGTGCAGGTGCTGGAGATCTGCGCAGGTTTCCGTGCCTGCTCGCAGTACCGGGCCATCTCATCGACCGGCACGACGAGGATATTCGCCATGACGTCGAGAAAGCGGCCTGTACCGGCGGCACATTTGTCATTCATGAGGAAATTCTGCATCCGGCCCTTTCCGTCCAGGGCGATCACCTTCGCGTCCTGGCCGCCGATATCGATGATGGTCCGCACGGTCGGGAAAATGTGGTGGGCGCCCAGCGCGTGGCAGGAAAGCTCGCTGACGTGATAGTCCGCGTCCTCATATCGGTTGCGGCCATAGCCTGTCGCAACCGTCCCGGAGAGGTCACGCCGGGTGACACCGGCGGCCTGCAGGGCCTGCTCCACTGCCTCCGCGGGACTCTTTGTCCCGATCCCGCCCACCAGAAGTGACGTTCCCAGGATCTTGTCCCCGTCTTCCATAACGACGCATTTGGAGGTCGTCGATCCGATATCGATTCCGAATGTAAGCATCTTGTC
>DLYC01000085.1:0-2877 GCA_003447895.1 Lachnospiraceae bacterium
TTAGCCCTCTGGTATTCCAGAATATCTATAGCATCCTTATATACCTCCGGCTCCCTGTCTGAATGGCAGACCTGCAGTTCTTCATAAAAGCGTTTCATCTCATCCAGCACAAACAGCGCCGCCGACGCGGCATCCATAGTCGCCGGCCCGTTCTTTTCCGTCCCCGGGAGTACAATATTCACCGTTTTGAGGTCATATCTTGCCGCCATCTTGGTGTTCTGGATTGCCTGGATCTGCTCGTTCGCAGGAAACTCCCTGTCCGGAAGCGCCGCGAGATAGATCAAAAGAAGGCGGATGAACTCCGCATCCCTCTCGTCCAGCCCGACCGGCGTGAGCGGATTGAGGTCGATCATCCTCAGCTCAATGTGGCTGACTCCGCTCTCCGTCAGCTTCCCGATATCGTACTTTCCCGGTGACTTGAGCCTTATTGGGAAGTAGAGCTCCGACGGGCTCCGGATCAGCCCAAATCGAATATAGCCGAGAATACTCTCTGCGTAAGCTTCAATATTTCTGTAATCGAGAACCGGCGTGAAAAAATTCCAATAGCCCAGCTCTGAGCACCGGGTACTCCCCATTCCGTTGAAAATATCGCCGCCCCACTTTCCCCTCTCCACATAGGACCTGTCCAAAAGGGGACTCGCCGCTGTCGCCGCAACGATCAGCCAGTTGTAGCTGAGCGCTTTAGCTGCGAGGGAGACATAGAAGGCATTCTTGAAATCCCTGAATTGATCAGTTTTTTCTCCGCCGCCGGAAGATTCAAACTCGGCCCGCAAAAGCTCATCCGAAAACGAGTAGTTGTAATGAATTCCCGAGAAGGTCATCATGTACTTGCCGTAGCGGCCGGCCAGATAGTTTCTGTACTCCGTCTTCTCCCTGTCCGGTCCCTCATACCGGGCAATCGGTATATCCGACTCATTTCTGATATAAGGCGGATTGGAGAAAGGCCACAGAAGCTCCGGCTCCCTTAGATCTGCCAGTGCTTTCCTGATCTTCCTTGTATATCGGGCAAGGAATTCTACCGCTTCCTTCACACTTCCCAGCGCAGGTGTGTTGATCTCCGTCTGGTTCTCGCAGAAGTCTCTCACAATATGGGGGTCGTCTTTAAAAGGATCCCTCGTCATCGCCATATATCCGTCCGGCGTGATGCGAAGGCTCTCCTTTTCAAGCCCGACCATTCCCGTCCCGAGGTGACGGGCAACCTTCCATTCTTTCGTATGGAGCATAAATAAGCCTCCGTATGCAGATTACAGCTGTGAATAGGCAAGATACAGAAGCTTCACAGCCTCTTCATCCTGAACATATACTCTTCCGTGTACCGTTCCCTCAAATACCAATTGTCCTCTATGCCATGCTGTCAGCTGCGTAAAAGGCGCCGCTTTCCATCTTCCCCTTGAAAGGGGGCGCGTGCTGAAGGTAACGGTCTCCTTTTCCTGTCTGTAAAAAAGGGAATTCTCAGCATTCGCATGCACATAGAGATACTCACCGTCATAGAGCACTATATTCAGTTTATTACCAATCGCCATAAGAGAAAAGACCGAATCAAGCACCGCAAATCTCTCCTGTCCCGTCAGCCTCCTTCCCTTTTCCTCCATAGCCGCGTTCATTACGTCGATCAGGTACAGAAGGATCCTCTCGCTGTCCGTACTTCCCCTCTGAACCTTTGTATATCTGTACATGGGCGCATAGTCGAAAATAGTGCCATTGTGAGCGAGAACCCACTGCCTTCCGCTGCGGTCTACAGCCGAAAAAGGATGGCAGTTAGCATATTTCACAGAACCTATCGTCGCGTAGCGTATATGGGCGATCAGAGTATTTCCCTTCACGCCGGCCTGCAGCCTCTCGTTCAAATACAGGCTGTCCAGGGCCCGGAAAGGCTCTTTCTCGATATTCATTCTGCCGTCCTTTTCCACCGCAAGCCCCCATCCGTTCGGATGTTCCCCGGAGTGGGAGAAAAACTCTCTCAGCTCTTCAACGAACGATCCGGCCCTCTTTCCCGCGTAAGCATAAATCTCGCACATCTCTTCGCCCCCATTTCCTACTAACTTAGTATGGTTTATAGGTATAATAGATATGCACAGCCTCTTTGTCAATCCCGATTTCCGTCTCAAAGACCGCAATTCGCTCAGCTCGCGCTGATCAATACCCCTGCGGCGCCATCTCGAACACCAGGATCCGCTCTCGCTGATCATACTGCTCATACAGATCCGTGCAGTCAATCTCATCGACGAACATCATGCTGTCCTCCCTCATAAGTGCACCGGTCTCCGCCTCAAAAGGATAATAGAACAGAATATGGATCTGCCTTGGCCGTTCATAAAACGACTGCCTGATCCTGTCCAGGACGATCCGAAGGACTTCCTCCGTAAAGGGATTGAAGAAATAAAATACATTCTCGTCCCCGATCTCCCAGGTTCTCGCGTCGTCGCAGACAAAGCGCATATTCTCTTTATATTTTGGCGGGATCTTTGCGCGATCGAGGTTCTCAAGCGCTCCCTCATAGAGCTCCCTGTCAAATTCGATCCCTGTTCCACGGCATCCGGTCCTCGAGCACAGGTAAAAGAGTGTCCGCCCGAGCCCGCATCCGTAATCTACGATGCGGCTGTCCTTCGTGATATACCCACTCTCCGCAAGCCGTTGCAGAATGCCGTAATCTGTCGGCTCGTAGATATTGCAGGTGATCTCTTTGAAATGATCGATCTTGCCCGATGTCCGGATATTCAGTTTTTTCTCCCACCAGCTCTCAGATGAAGAGATCATGGCACCTCCGTGTGTTGAGAAAGTCCCGGCGGCCCCTCAGTTTGTTGAGTGGTGCGCGGCGGCACCTTCGTATGTTGCGGAGGGCGCGTCGGCATCTGCGGGGCAATGTGTCGTTCAGTT
>DLYC01000085.1:3054-5606 GCA_003447895.1 Lachnospiraceae bacterium
AAAATAAGGCCTGTCCCCCATGAAAAACGACGAGAACTTGCTATATTTAGCCCGATTGGGTAAAACAGGCATCCAGACAGACGCTGTCCCCCATTATGGCAGAAATCATATTCTCTATTTCAAAAAAACATAATCGCAATTTCGATATTCATTTTTGTGATGGGGGCCAGAGGGATGATAAGTGAAAAACTGGCCCAAAGGCCTCAGAAGAGAGCCACTACGCACAGAGATTTCTGCAGAATTCTTGGCGAGTTGGGCTGTGGCGGGGCATTCTCTCCCGCTCCGACTCCCCACCGGCAGACAGGCGCAGCCCGCAACGCAAAATTCTGCCGCGCGGAGACCACAAGCCCCGCACGGCAGAATTTATTCAGTGTCTCTTATAGATCATCCCAACAGCGATCGCTGCAATCAACAGCGCCGCACATCCTCCAAGGACTGCCCATGTCTTACTGTCCACGGGCTGCGCTGTCACAGTCTGTTCAGCCGCCTGATCTTCTTCGTTTTGAGAGATTTCCTGCTGAGAATGCTCCTGCGTCACAGTTTCCCCGGTTCCGCCCTGCATATCCTCAGGCTTCTGAGGGGGTGTTCCCTGCCCGGACTCAGTCATTCCTTCCCCGGAGCTCCCTCCCGGGCCGCCGGTCATTCCTTCCCCGGGTGCCTCCCCGGGGCCGCCGGTCATTCCTTCCCCGGAAGTCCCTCCGGGGCCGCCTTTGCCGGAATTACCGCCGGTCGGCATTCCGCCGGGCGCAAAGCCCGCAGACGCCTCCCCGTAGGACGCAGCAATTTCCTCAATCGTGATTTCCTGGGCACTGTCTCCGACCACAACCCGATAGGTCTCGCCGACCTGCATCTGCGGGCAGCTGATCAGCGCCGATGTGAAGGAACCGGGCACCTCCCAAGAGGTCAAAACATTGCCGTCCCCATCTTCAATCGCCACCGTCGTGCCAGCTTCTGCCGCCGAACTGATGTTGTAAAGAATGGATGCCTGTGTAGATGTCGAGTCAAAACCTTCCGCCATGGAAGAAGATCCGCAAGCAATGATCGTTCCGCCGGATATTTCCGCTGTGCCGCCGTTCTCACTGGCGTAGTCCACCGCGCAGTTGCTTCCGGTTCCCGGAAGACTGATATAGATAGTTCCTCCGCTGATCTTAATGTCTCCGTTGGAATCAAGTCCGTCTACATCTGAGCCCTTCTCGTTTATGATCGTGATCGTACCGCCACTGATCGAAATATAAGTTTCTTCAGAATCAGCTTCTGCTAAAGTCCCGGTCCCGGCTTCGCTGCCCGTATCAGGCTGCACTGGCATCTCACCATCCGTCGAGCCCATGTCCGATCTCGCCGGCATCTCGCCGCCCGACGTATCCTGGCCGCTCTTCTCGCGTCCGCCATGCCTGCCGCCCATCGGGCCGCCGCCCGCAGGCCCGCCACCATGGCCGCCGCCCATGCCGCCGAACATATCGCCGCTTCCGCCGTTGGCGTTAAAGCCGTCGTCCTCCGAGTAGACTGTGATGTCACCGCCTAAGACATCGATGGTCAGTGCCTCAATGCCCTCGTAGCATGACTCCATCAGAATGGTTCCGCCCGATATGGAGACAGAGGAATCTGAGTGGATTCCGTCGTCGCCAGTGTTGATCGTGATCTGGCCGCCGCAGAGATCGATGGCGCCTGTCGTGTGAATGGCGTCGTCTTCGGACTTGATGGTCAGCGATCCGGACTCCATGTAGAGGTAGCCGTTTTCCACTTCGTTGGATGTGACGATTCCGTCGTCGCCGGCTTCCAATGTGATGGAAGCTTCTTTGATCCGGATGCTGTCATTGGCGTGGACAGCGTCGGCTGCCGCCGTTACGGTGATCGTTCCGCCGGTAATGACCAGGTCATCGTTTGCGGCGATTCCGTGTCTGTATTCCGCGTTTACCGTGAGGCTCCCGCTTCCGTTGATCGTCAGGTCATCGTGTGCGAAGATCGCGCCGTCTGTCCCGTCTGAAAGCGCTTCGTCTGAGTAGGAAGAGCCGCTGGTCAGTGTATTTTGGCTGTTCTCGGAGAGGGTCAGAAAGACCTTGTCCGCCTGGTCCACCCGGATGCAGGCGTCATCGCTGCAATTGATCGTGACGCCGTCCAGAAGGATCCACACTTTGGAAGAATCATAGGCATCTACGGATAGGTACCCGTCCGTCAGTGTGCCCGAGACCACGTAACAGCCTCCGTTTGTGATCACTACGTTTCCGTCGTTTGTGTAGGCGCCGTTTCCGGAGATCGTCGCTCCGTCTCCGGTCAGCGTGATCACTGTGGCGCCCGATGTATCCCAGCTGCCGTTCTGGTCCGAGGATGTGAAATGGGTCGAATCAGAATTTTGTTCTGCGTCCTCGTCCACAATCTTTGTGATTCCTAAGGATTCACCGTTTATGAACAGTACCGTGGCCAAAAGGCTGAGAATAACGATGGCAACGCAGAGTATTTGAAATCTTTTATGCGTTTCCATATTACCTCCATGTCGAATTTTCCGGATATTTCCTTTGTGTCGAATTCCCGGAAATTCCCTCCATGCCGAATTT
>DLYC01000263.1:0-19487 GCA_003447895.1 Lachnospiraceae bacterium
CCATGGTCATGATGCTCATGCCGGGAATGAAGTTGGAAAGGAGCGGAATTCCCTTGAATCCCTTTGCCAGTCCGAACCAGTCTCCCGCAAGCCATGTACCGTTTCCGAGAACTTCGCGGATCGTGCCCATGATGACCAGTGTCAGTGTGAAACCGAGGCCCATGCCGATTCCGTCGAGAGCGGAATCCAGAACGCCGTTCTTGCTTGCGAACATTTCTGCGCGGCCAAGGATGATGCAGTTAACAACGATCAGGGGCAGATACAGGCCGAGCGCTGAATACAGGGAAGGTACGAAAGCCTGCAGAAGCATCTGGACGATCGTAACGAAACCTGCGATGACAGTGATAAAGCAAGGGATTCTTACCTTATCGGGAATGATATTGTGGAGCGCGGAAATAACGATATTGGAGCAGACAAGAACAGCTGTCGCCGCAAGTCCCATACCGAAGCCGGTCTCCACGGAGGTTGATGTAGCCAGTGTGGGGCAGGTACCGATCACGAGCACCAGAACCGGATTTTCTTTGATCAGGCCGTTCAAAAGAACGTCAATCCTTTTTCTCTCTTCCATTATTTCGCACCTCCTAACTCAGCAAACTGCGCGAGGGCAGCGTAGACGCCTTTGTGGATCGCGGTACCGGAGACAGAAGCGCCGGTAATAAAATTGAAATCCGCCTCTTTTTTGACATCCTCAGCGGTAAGCGCTGTTTTGGAGATGTACTGCGCAAGATATTCGGGATCCTGATCCTTGGTACCGACACCGGGCGTATCAGAGTGATCAGTGACCTTGACACCGGTGACTGCGCCGGTCGCGTCAAGACCGACCATCATGGTCAGGTCGCCGCCGAAGGACTTGGTCGTGCAGGTCATTACATAACCGGTATCGTTGTTTGCCTTGTAAACTTCTGTGACAGACGCCTTGCCGTCTGAAGAGGAGGCATAGCTGTCCAGCTCGAGCTGCGTGAAATCATCCGCATCGGGAAGCAGCTCTTTTCTGTTGGCGGTAGCAGTGATCGCCGCGTTTTTGATGATAATAGGCTCAGAGACCGAATTGGTCAGCGCCAGAAGAAGTGTCGTCACGAAGCAGATCGCCACGAGGACCACTACCGGCATACCGTATTCCTTAAAGTTTTCATTCTTGGTCATTATTTGGCAGCCTCCTTTCCTGCTTCCTTGGCAGCTTTCTTGGCAGCCTTCTCCGCGGCACCGATGCCGTAGAAATAGTTCTGTGCGACCATGTCAAGAAGAGGTGACATGACGTTCATGAACAGGATCGCGAAGGACGCGCCTTCGGGATACGCGCAGAACAGACGGATGATCATGGTGACGAGACCGCAGCCGATACCGTAAGCGATCTTGGCGTATTTCATGATCGGGCTCGTGACATAGTCAGTCGCGCAGAATGTCGCACCGAAGACCACACCGCCCGCGAGGACATGGAACAGAGCCATGTGAAGGGCATCCTGGCCCGTCGCCGCGTAGTAGATCAGTGAGAAAACAAATACTGTGCCGATATAGCAGACGGGAATGATCGGCGAGATGATCTTTTTGCAGATCAGGATCACAAGTCCGATCAGGACCGCGATCGTGCAGGTCTCACCCATCGCGCCGCCGATGTTTCCGAGGAACATATCCTTGAGGGAAGGCATCTGGTCGAGCGCGCCGTCAGCCAGAAGGCCGAGAGGCGTTGCACCGGTCAATGCGTCCGCCGCCTGGTTCAGTCTTGTCACAGGCCATGTGGTCATCTGGGACGTAAAGGACAAAAGCAGAACGATACGGCCTACGATAGCGGGGTTCGCGAAGTTGCGGCCCAGTCCGCCGTAGAGCTGCTTGACGATCACGATCGCCACAAAGCATCCGATGATCGCCATCCAGACAGGAAGCCCGGAGGGCAGGTTCATGGCGAGGATGACGCCTGTGACACAGGCGCTGAGATCTTTGACCGTGACTTTCTTTCCGAGAAGCCTCTCATATCCCCACTCAAAGACCATGCTGCATACCGCGCACACTGCTGTGAGGATGATGGCTTTGAGGCCAAAATAGAAAACACTGGCAACGAAAGACGGGATCAGGGCGATCAGGACCCACATCATCGTCTTCTGTGTGTCGAGGGCCGTCACCAGGTGGGGGGACGACGCCACGGCGAGATTATCATAATATTTTACATTCTTCTTATCCGTCATTTCTGGCTTGCCTCCCTTACTAATGCTTTGCCCAGCTTGTTGATGAAGGCCAGCGGACGGCGTGCAGGGCAGACATAAGAGCAGCTGCCGCATTCCATGCACTGCATGATCTTCAGGTCATTAAGCCTCTTGGCATCCTTCGCTTCATAAGCATCCGCAAAACCGGTAGGCAGAAGGTTGAAAGGACATGCGCTGTGGCATCTTCCGCAGCTGATGCAGGCAGTCTCCTCGGGAATCAGGGACTGCTCCTTCGTGAACGCAAGGATCGCGTTGTTGTTCTTTACGATCGGCATTCTGTCGGAGTAGACCGCGCGTCCCATCATGGGGCCGCCCATGAGGATCTTGCGGGGTTCCGCCTTATAGCCTCCGCAGTACTCGATCACGTCGTGAATCATGGTTCCGATCGGGATCAGGACGTTGCCGGGCTTTGTCACTGCGTCGCCGTCGATGGTGACTCTCTTTTTGATGAGAGGCATGCCGTCCTTGAGATACTGTCCAAGGAACGCGACAGATGTGACGTTGGAGACAATGCATCCCAGATCCGCGGGAAGAACGCCCGCGTTACAGGTCTTTCCCGTAACTTCGTAGATCAGGACACGCTCCGCGCCCTTCGGGTAACTCGCCTGAAGAGGGAATGTCTTGATATTTGTGATCCCCTGCTCCGCGAACATTTTGTTGAACTGATCGATCGCATCCTGCTTGTTGTCCTCAATGCCGATATAGCATTCGGGTGCCTGGATGTATTTCATGATCATCTGAGCGCCGTCGATGATGTTCTGCGCATCCTCGAGCATGGTCCTGTGGTCGGAAGTGATAAAAGGCTCACACTCCGCGCCGTTGATGATCAGGGTCATGGGCTCTCCCAGGTTCTTGGGATTGAATTTGAGCCATGTCGGGAAACTTGCGCCTCCCAGGCCTACCAGTCCGCTCTCTTTTACAGCCGCGATGAAACTGGGCTGGTCGGTGATCACCGGAGGCTTGATGGAAGGGTCAATTTCCTGCTTGCCGTCCGCCTCGATCACCACGAGCGTGTCATAGCCGCCCATGGCATTTCTCTGCGTCTCGATTCCGGTAACGACACCCGATACGCTTGAATGGACCGGCACATGAAGAAAAGCGTCTGTGTCTCCGATTTTCTGTCCGACAAGAACAGAATCTCCCTTTTTGACCAGAGGCTTGCACGGTGCGCCGATATTCTGCGACATCGAGATCTTTACCACATCCGGGACGGGCATTACCTCTGTCGCACATCCGGCCGTATTTTTGTAGTGACCGGCATGTATGCTGTTCAAATGCTTAGCACCAAACATTTACTGCTCCCCCTTTTCTGGTTATTGAATTACACTCACATAGAGCTATTATAATGCGGGAATCAAACAATTTGTACAATTGTTATGAAATTAACATAGGTAAATTGCTCCTAATTCTGTACAATTGTTTCAATTCATTTCAAATCACTGTACATAGTATCCAAAAATTGAAAGCGATTTTCTATCCACTCGTTCAATTCACTTCTGTAATGATCCGACGGGACCTCCCTGCCCCACCGTTCGCAGTCTCTCTTGAGAGCGCCGCTCTCTGACAGGATTCTCCTGTTTTCTTCAAACAGGCCGGTAAAGAGCTCTGGACCGATCCCCGCCTCTCTCCATTTTTTCCACTTCGCGGCGGCGTCCTTCCGAAAGGTCGGGTCCGCGGCTTCCAGCGCGGAAAAGCCATAGTCCCTGTCATAACGGATCTTATAGCTGTCCGTCCCGCCCCGGTCAAAGACCGTGTTTCCGTTCTCCGGGTCCCAGGTAAACACATCGCCGAAGGTATAGTTGAGGTCCCAGATCGTCTCTGTCAAAACATAGCCCCCGTCACTTCTTTTTCTCGCCGCGAGAAAGAGATTCTTCCAGGTATTGTCCGCGGCCCGCGTCATCTCGCAGAAGAGTTCATGGAGCACAAAGTTGTCCCTGTCGACAGTCACTTTCTGCCCTTGCAGCGTCTCGGGGTCCCGGGTCTTGAAGACGAAATCCTGATAGGCCTTCAGAGGATCCCACAAATAGGGACCGCTGTCCTTCCCCGGGTACTCGATCGAGGCATACGCAAATCCGTTTTCGTTGAGGATCTCATTCTGTCCGTTGTAGTCAGTCAGCTCTCCCTTGGCAGTCATCTCCTCCTGCCAGGTCCTGATCTTATAGAGAATGTCGCCCCTTTCCAGTTTCATGAGCTTTCTGTCAACGGGAAACATGAGTCCGTACACGCCCCTGTAGTCTCCGCCGATCACAACTTCGGCGTATTCTACCGAGGGGGCCGGTACGGAATTTTCTTCCATCTCGTTGACTTTCTCCCACAGGGTGTAAGCCGTTTTCTCCCTCGAGAGCGTGCAGTCGGTGCTGAGAGAATTCAGGATCCAGTCGTCGTCCCTCCGAAGCCCCAGAAGGCTTTCCTTTTCATTTCTTCCCAAATGATCATGAAGTTCAATGCGGTAACTCTTTTTGTCAAAGAGGACCGATGTGTTTCCCCGCACGTGGAAAGAGCACAGCATCTGTAAGGCTTTACCTCTCTCCGGATCCAGGACCCGGATCACTCCCTGGTGCTCTTCTTTCCCCTCGATCTCGCCGTCCTCATAGGAAATGGTGATCATAGGAAGACCCGTAAAGATGACAGATGCCTCCATATAGGAATTCTCATACAGTACCGCCGCCCGAAAGCCCCGTCCGCTCTCAATGCTCTCGCGCTTGTGGGAGCTGAATTCCTCCTCCTCATCCAGAATGAGGAGCCGCGCCTTCTCGTCCGAAGGCGTGATCTGTCCGTCAAGTCCGTCTGTCCCGGCTTTCTGCGGGATATAAAACGTCTCTGACGCTTTGTCACATGGCGCGGCAATGCCTTCGAAAAGGACCGCGTTTTCGTCAAAGGGAATCTTCTTCCTGCCTTCCGTCTCTCTTTTGTATTCCGATTCCATCACAAAAAGCGCTTTGGCGCCCTCCCTCCCGGAAGAGGGCGGCGCCCAAGCGCAGTACATGACAGCACCTGCCGCAAGGCAGAGAAGTATAGTGACAATGAGGAGACTGTGTTGTTTCATTACGATCAGTAATTTTGATCAGCGATTATTGATGTCTTGATTTTCGGTCAGTGATCCGGGATCTGTAAACTCCGGTCAGAGATAGACGGATCCCATGATCTCTCTTCCGCTCTCCGCGACGACCGCGATTTCCTTCCGCGCGTTCATGTAATCGCTCTTTCCGATCTCTTCGACCAGGAGCACACTGTCAGCCTCGGGGAGTTTTCTCAGAGAAGCCGCGTTTGTGAGTACGTTGGGCAGATAAACAAATTCTGCCGAAGAGCGGACTTTTCCGGAAAGCGCTTTCAAAAAGGCCTCGACCTTCCCCGCGTCGGCCTGCCCGACTACCGCGATCTTAACCTTTCGGTCCTTGACATAATTGTCGATCCCGGCGCCGATATAGTCCATCTTGTCCGCCGCCTTGTCAGGCTTTGTGCCGGACAGATCTCCCAGATTGCGGAGTCCGTATTCGCCGTCGATCTCTTCAGTAGTAAAGATCACCCCCTTGGAGATCATGGCGGCGATCACGGCAGCGAGCGCAAGGAGCATTCCGCCGATCAGACCGACGATCCCCATCTTGACTCCGCCGGCCAGCATGTATTTTTTGGAATACTGAGGCACCGCGACCGGCTTTGTGAGCTGATTGCTCTGGTTTTGTGCCGTGTAAGCGGAAGTCTGGAGTTTGGTGAGGGAATCATTTTGCTTTTCCTGGAAAGAGAAACTCTCCGCGTCATATCCGATGATCGCGCTCTCATTAAACTTGTCCAGCGTAAACTCTCCGAATGTCTTTACCAGCTCCGGGCGCTTTTTCTCAAGCTCTGCAAGGATGTCTTCTCTCGTGGCCACTGCCGTCTCCACATCCGTGCCCCGGACTGTGATCCGGATCGTTGTGCCGCTTGCGGCAATCTTTACGGTGATCAGTTCCCTGAGATCCGTCGCTGACATATCGTGTTTTTTGGCAACTTCATCGAGGCAGCCGCCAAAATACACCTCGTTGTAGATTCCCGTTCTGATCGCCGCGATCTGATTGGTCGTCAGTTTTTTGTCCGAGGTAACGTTAAAATCAGCCGTCGCCATCGGGACATTGTAGATATCCAGGTTCATCCGGATCGACTTGTCCATGTAGTTGAGCTTTTCTTTGACCTGTTGCTGAAGCGTCTTCACCACTACCTTATAATCCGCGATGGAAGTCCGGTAGGCATCTCTCTTTGCCACATAGGTCTCATAGTCCTCGATCATGGCTTCTTTTTGGGAGTGAATGGAGAAGATCTTGTAAGCCCCCAGAATGCATCCCAGCACAATGCCTGCCAGCAGGATGATCTTCCACCTCTTCAAAGCCCCTTTCAAAAGGGTCAAAAGGCTCACCTGCCTGGTATTCTCCTCTTCTCTGAAATCGTAATACTCTTTACTTGTCACTGTTTTTTCCTTTCCTGCATCCTGTGCAAACATTTATCGATCTTCCGCGATCGGCACCGCCTTCGTGAGAATACTCTCTTCGCGCGCATGATCTTTGTTCATTTCTTCCGTGGTAAGGTCAAAAAACTGACCCTTTTCCCCTTCTTCGGCGCAGACATCCCGGGTCGGGTCCGCCTCATGCCATTTTCCGTCCCACATGGCGGTGACCCATACATGCGCCTGTCCGCCGCTCGTGCCCGGGATCAGAATACATTCTATGCCTTTGGCATTGAGAAGGTACTTGCAGGCCAGCGCAAATCCGTCGCACACAGCGCCCCGGTTTACGACCGCGCCGTATGCGGTATGCCCGCTCTTCATAGACGGGTCATAGAGCGTCTCTTCTTTGTAATCCGCGCCTTCCGTAAGGCGCTGATAAATTGTGAAGGCGCGCTCCCCGTCATGGCCCCGGTCCGGGATCCCGCTCAGCATCTGTCTTTTGGCCGCCTCAAACTCCTTCTGCATCTGTTTCTGATCTTTGTAAGAAGCCGCGACGGAGATCACCGCGACTGCGTCCGTATACGCGGTTTCGTCTTCTTCCCCCGAAAGCCGGTACCGGTACGTCTGGTCCAGCCAGAAAAGTTCCGGGTGATCGTACAGAAACCCCTGATAAACTGTGTCTGCATCCCGCACCGAGACTCGGACAGACTCTCCGCTTTCATCGACGATCCCTACCGGCTCTTCGCTGAACGGATCGTCGCAGGCCTTTCGGAAGGCGTCATAGACGGCCCTCTGTTCTGTGTCAAACTGAAGATAATGCCATTCGCCGCCCCGGGTCTCGCTGCTTCTCTCTCCCGCGCACCCGGAGAGCACTGAAAGGGCGAGCAGAAGGGCTGCGAGAAAGGCGGATCCCCGCCACGGCAGCAGAGCCCTTTGATGCTTTCCCGCTCTCCTCATGACTTTCTGCGCTTTCCGAGGATCTTGCCGAACACGATCTCTGTAAGAAAGGTGTCGCGCAGCGCGGCGATCACGATACAGTAGACCGAAAATCCGACGGCCACTTCCGCAAAGAGCGCCGCGAAGTCGGACGCGATGAAGCGGTCCAGTGTCTTGATCGCAGCCAGCATAAGAAGGCCGGCTGCCAGTTTCTTCCACCCCTCCTTCACGATCGTCCGGGGCGTCAGGTAGCCCTTGCAGAAGATCAGATACAGGACCGTGATCACTGTCTCCGCAATCAGGGACGCGGCGATCGCGCCGTATCCCCAGAAGCGGGGGATCAGGATGAGGTTCAGCGTAAGGTTTACGAGCGCGCCGATAATGATGAACCGGGCACTCAGTCTCCTGTTTCCGGACGGCGTGTAATACTGGGACCCCAGACAGTTGCTCACTCCGATGATCACGACGATAGGGCTCATCAGCATGAGCATTGTCACCACCCTGTCATAGCCGGGACCGAGAAAGACCGGTATGAATCTCGGGGCAACCCCGATGAGTCCAAAGCAGATTCCGATTCCCATAAAGAGGATATAATTGATGGAATCTTTGATCCTCCCCCGGATCTCGTCATATTTTTCTTCCGCGAACAGATAAGCGATCCTTGAGCCCAGGACCATATTAAGCGAGGAGAACGTGAGCGCTTTCATCATATTGATGATCTGCATCGTGTAGTGGTAAAATCCGTTCTCCGCTTTATTCTGCGTGATCAGACCGATCAGGGTCCGGTCAAGGACTGTGTAGACACTGGTCGCGATCGAAGGAATAAAATAGATCAGGGTCTCATGGAAATGTTTCCTGAAAGTCAGTTTCCGAAAGTCCACCTTCTCAAGAAAGCGGGGGACATACATCCACATGGAGAGATTTCCAAACATGGTCGACGCCGTCATGATGATCATGTAGAGAAGCAGGTCATCCTGTCCCTTGACAAAGAGAAACATCAGCGCGACGCCGGCGAGCTTGCAGATCGCGTTTTTGGAGATCGTGTACTTTAACTGCTCCATCCCGGCAAAAAACCAGGAGATATCAAACATTGTGGACAGGATTCCCATGGTAAGGACCAGATAATAGATCCTGTATCGGGAGACGACCGCCGTAAAGATCAGCCAGACCACAATGCACGCTGCAGAGGTCATGACGGTCATCAGCTCAATTTCCCAAAAGAGAACGCTCCTTCTCTCTATGTCATTTCTTACCCTGGCAATCTCCCTGGCTCCGTATGTGGCGGTTCCCAGCGCCGCGAACATGGAGAAATAGGTCTGGATGGAAGTTGTATAGTCGTAGATTCCGCTCTGGTCAGGTCCCAGTACTCTCCCTATGTAGGGCGCCGTGATAAGAGGCAGTATGATGAGCAGAACCTGATAAACCGTGCTGATGGCAATATTTTTCTTAAGACTGGGTTCCGTATTCAATGTGTTTCCTCACTGATCCGGGTCCGGTGCGGGCCCCCGCGCCGCGTATTCCGGCTCGTTTTTTCTTCTTCCACTTGATAAGGTTCACTGCGTACCACAGCGCGAACATTGCTCCGTTTTCGATCGGAGAAAGGAGAAGATTGTTAAACATAGAATAAAACGCAATGCAGACAAGCCAGATCGCAAGCATCTTGTCGCGCGAAATGATCGCCGCGTACATCATGACGCCGTACATGACCAGGACTGCGATCAATACAAGGATGCCGTAATTGATCAGGATCTTCATATATCCGCTGTCGATGTAAAAATACGCGCCTTTGGACCTGTCTGTATTCTCAATGACCGGCGCGCCAAAAAGATGGATGCCGTAATTCTTATATCCCTTGTAGGCAAGACTGATCCTGAAGTGCGTCAGGTCATCCAGCTTCTTCTGCCAGCCAACCCTGTAATTGTAGTTGACGGATGCCACGACGCTGAGAAGCGCCATGGCGGGGAAGATCAGGATTCCCATGATCCTCGAAGCCGCTGTATTTTCAAAGAGAGGGAGCCTGAATTTAAAGACCGCCGTGTAAAGAGCAATTCCCAGCACTGCCGTCACAAAAGGCAGGGATGTGTCCGTGATCCTGAAGATCCAGATCAGGGCGGCGCTGAGGACCGCCAGGACAAGCCAGGAGACTTCTCTTCTCTTCGCGTAATTTCCGCCGCTCCCCCGAAGGTCCGGGTCCGTATAGGCGTACATCGTGCAGAAGATAATGTTGTTAAAATACAGCGCGGAGAAGGAGACGTACTGGAAATTCAGAAATTCCCTGACTCTCTGGTCATCCACCTCTCTCTCCATCTGATAGATCCCGCTCTCGTGGATAAACACCGGGATCAGCCACAGAATGAGGCAGGACCACAAAAGGACTTTGCAGATCCTTTTGAAGGGGACCCCTCTCGATGAAAAGATCAGAAGAAGGCTCTGGATCAGCGGCATTCCCACATTGATATTGGTCTGTACCGCCACAAATAAGGCCGCAGTTGTCAGAAATACCACGGCAGCTCTTATATCCGTTCTTTTTTCCGTGATGACGATCTTTACAAGGAAAAGGAGCATGCAGAAATAGCGGACAACCGTTAGAAGCCTTCCGCTGAAGAAGTCCGCAAAGATCGTGCGGGTGATATACATTTGGGTAAGCCAAAGTATAAGCCCGGTATAAAAAAGGATTTCTTCGAGACTGACCCGGATCCCCCTTATATCGAGCTTTACTTTGGAATATCTGTAGTTATTTAAGACCATGTAAATCCGTCCTCATACAGGTATAGGCAAGCCGGGCTCAAAAACTCTCGTTGTACTTTTTGTGGAAGAACTTGGCCTTCAGGAAAGAATATCCCTTCTTGACCCAGTTGACCTTCTCAATGTACACAAGAGGCAGCACCTTGATCGAGGAAGTGCTGATGGCCCCCGTGTCGATCTGCCTGTCAAGCCACACGTTGAAGATGATCTCGCTGATCCTGCCATAGAGTCTTCCCTCAAACGCGTCCAAAAGACTGTCGTCGATCCTTGTCTCAAGTTCCTCCAGGATGTCGAAAAGCCACGTGCAGTAGATATTAAAATGGGCGCGGTCCATGATCATCATGTTGAACATATAGCCGTGTGTCTGATCCAGGACTTTATCATAGGACGCAAGATATTCCGGATATCGCTCGGACAGAATGCTCCTTGTCACATCCAGGTGCTCCGCATAATGCGTATGCGCGTAATGGGAATAGAGCGTCTCGATCATATACCGCTGCGGCTTGGGCACAAAGACCTCATATTTGCCGAGCATGGGCTCAAGCTCATCACTTGTGAGAATGGAGTCGAACAGTTCCTTTCCCCTCTTTTTTCCTCCGAAATACCGGCGGTAATGGACAAGCCCCAGATAATCGCTGTCCAGATTCTTCCAGGCCCAGTAAATACCGGTAAGTTCACAGTAACGAGGGTTCTTGAGAGAAATATTCTCACCTTCATTGTCCTTCTGGTATCCGAAATCCAGAGGGTTTCCCTTCGCATCTTTCTTTCCCTCCGCCCCTACATGGACCGGAAGGTAAAGAGGATCATTCGGCATCCTGTATTTTTTATGTGTAGCTACCACGATTGTAGCAGTTATGGGTTTATCTGACATTTCTGACTCCAAATCGGTTTCTAGATTACCAGTTCAATACTATCATAATGCAGTGCTCTTTTTCAACAAGCAGGCTCAATAAAAGAAGCACGCATCTCCGAAAGAAAAGAACCGGTACTTCTGCCTGACCGCCTCCTCGTAGGCGCCAAGGACTTTTTCCCTGCCCGCGAACGCGGATACCAGCATGACCAGCGTCGATTCGGGGAGATGGAAATTGGTGATCAGCGCATCCATGACCTTAAAGCGGTAGCCGGGATAAATAAAGATCGATGTGTCGTCGGATCCCGCATGGACGATCCCGTTTTCGTCCGCCGCGCTCTCCACAGTCCTGCAGGACGTCGTTCCCACGCATATGACGCGGTGTCCCTCTTCATGGGTCCTGTTGATGAGCCCGGCCGCTTCTTCGGACACATTGTACCACTCCGAGTGCATATGGTGGTTTGTCACATCGTCCACCTTGACCGGCCTGAAAGTCCCAAGACCCACGTGGAGCGTCACGAATGCCGTTCTGACGCCCATGCCGCGGATCTCATCGAGAAGTTCCTCCGTAAAGTGAAGGCCTGCCGTGGGCGCCGCCGCGCTTCCCTCGTATCGGGCATAGACCGTCTGGTACATGTTCTTGTCCTCAAGCTTATGCGTGATATAGGGAGGAAGCGGCATCTCGCCGAGCCTGTCGAGCACCTCCTCGAAGATCCCGTCGTACTCAAACTCCACCAGGCGGTTTCCCCCTTCCAGAATATCGAGGATGACCGCTTTGAGGCTCCCGTCCCCGAATGTGACCCTGGCGCCAGGGCGAAGCTTCTTTCCGGGCTTTACAAGGGTCTCCCAGCGGTTTTTGTCAAGACGCTTTAAGAGAAGGATCTCCGCGTTCGCGCCGGTATCCTCCTTGGTTCCCAGAAGCCTTGCCGGAATGACCTTGGTGTCGTTCAGGACAAGTGTGTCCCCGGGGCGCAGGTATTCCCTGATGTCCCGGAAAGTCCTGTGTTCGATCCCGCCGGTCTGCCGGTTCATGACCATGAGCCTTGACGCCGCCCTGTCCTCAAGAGGGTCCTGGGCGATCAATTCCTGCGGCAGTTCAAATTTGTAGTCCGATGTCTTAAGTCCGGTAATAGTTTCCATTTTTTGTCCGATCACTGCGCAGCCGCCGGAGCGGCTGCGCAGTCCTGAATCCTTTCTGCCGGCTCGCAAAGCGTGCCGCCGTCACAATTTTCCTTCGGCTCGCAAAGTGGGCCGCTGTCACATATTTCTCAGTGAGGCATTCTTCAGAAATGCCTTATAGCCGCGGTAGGTTTCATACAGGTCCGCCTTGCTGACCGCCTCCCAGGGGGCGTGCATGCTCAGCACCGGAACGCCGCAGTCGATCACGTTCATTCCGTAGAGGGACAGGATGTAGGCGATCGTTCCGCCGCCGCCAAGGTCCACTCTGCCAAGCTCCGCGGTCTGCGTGCAGACCTCTTCCTTATCCAGGATCTCCCGAAGGTGCGCGATGTACTCCGCGTTCGCGTCGTTGGATCCTGATTTTCCGCGGCTTCCCGTGTATTTGTTAAAGACCATTCCTTTTCCCAGATACGCGGCGTTCTTTTTGTCAAACGCCGAGGCGAAGCCGGGATCAAATCCTGCGCTGACATCCGAGGAGAGCATGCAGCTCCCCGCCAGGGCTCTCCGAAGGGCCAGGTCACTGTACTGTCCGCACAGATTCATCACTTCCGCCAGGGTATTCTCGAAGAATCGGGACTGCATTCCGGTCGCACCGACGCTTCCGATCTCCTCCTTGTCCACAAGGAGCGTGCAGCTGGTTCTTTTAAGGCCGTTCGATTCCATCTGCGCGCGGAAAGAGGGATAGGCGCAGACGCGGTCGTCATGACCGTATCCCAGGATCATGCTTCTGTCAAATCCCGCGTCCCTGGCCTTTCCGGCGGGGACGATCTCCAGTTCCGCGGACTCGAAAGTCCTGCCTCCTCGATCCCGTACTTGTCAAGAAGGATCTTAAGAATCGCTTTCTTTACAGAGTCCTTCGCCTCCTTTTTCTCGTCCTTGTCCTTCCCCTTCTTTCTGCCGCCTTCCGTACCGGCGTCGATCACGACCGGCTTGCTGCCGATGATCAGGTCCAGGGCTTCGCCTTCGATGACGGTTGCCGCCGGCTTTTTGAGCTGTTCCTGGGAGAGGTGGATCAGAAGGTCCGAGACGAAGAAAACCGGATCGTCCTCGTCTTCGCCGACATTTAAGATCACTGTGTCACCGCCTTTTTTGACGATCACGCCGTGGATGGCCAGAGGGAGCGTGACATACTGGTATTTTTTGATTCCTCCGTAATAGTGCGTGTCGAGATACGCGAGATCGCCTTCCTCGTACAGAGGGTTCTGTTTGACATCCAGTCTCGGAGAGTCGATATGCGCGCCGAGTATGTTGAGCCCGTTTTCGAGGGGCTCTTCGCCGATCTCAAAGAGGGCCATGGATTTGTTCATCCAGACGCTGTAGACCTTGTCTCCCGCGCTCAGTTTCCGCTTCTCACGGATCAGCGTGCTCAGCTCCACGTAGCCGTTTTTCTCCGCCTCGTTGACAAAATAGTCAATACACTCTCTTTCCGTCTTGGCACTGCTCAGAAAATCCTTGTAATCCTCCGAGAGGTCCATGCACAGCTTCTGTCTGTCAAGGTCATAGGTTGTCCATGCATCTATTCTTTCCATATCTTCGTCTTTCTCCTAACCGGTATATTTTGTCAAAAAATGAAGTGCATCTTCATACAAATGTACAAGGATGCACTGTCCTGATCACTCAATGATCACTGCTGCGTGGTCGTGTGATGAAAACGCAGTAATGCCTGAAAAGTCACCTCCGTATTTTGACTCCTAGCACGCATGCCAGGTGGGTGTCCGCAGCCCAGACCTTTGCCTTCCACTGGCAGCGCGGGTGCGCCGGAGGCGTGACAGCCGTAAGGGCAATATGAGATTCCCGTTTAAAGTAATTGTAGGTTCAAAATAACGGAAATATTGACGTTTCAGGCAAACCTATTATAACACAGGATCGCAGTCTGTACAATGTATTCAGACAGGTTCTGTCTGCTCGATCAGCCATGCCTGTTCCTTAATATTGGTAAGAAGCGGCATCAGCTCCGCGCGCACTCTCTGATGATACTCATTGAGAAGCGCCCTCGTTTCGGGCGTCAGATATCGCGCGTCGATCAGCTTTCTGTCGAGCGGCACCAGCGTGAGCGGCTCAAACGAGAGGAAGCGCCCGCTTTCATTACTTGTGCGGTCCACCACTTCCAGGATCGTCTCGATCCGGATGCCGTACTGCCCTTCCAGGTATACGCCCGGCTCGTCGGAAACGATCATTCCCGGTTCAAACGGCGTATCCTGCCTTCCGGGGAATACCCGCCACCTGATGGACGGCGGAGATTCATGGACGCTCAGGAAATACCCGATGCCGTGCCCTGTCCCGCATTTGTAGTCGAGTCCTTCTCTCCACATGGGCTCCCTCGCCAGAATGTCGAGGTTTATGCCCGTGCAGCCGTGTAAGAACACAGCGCCCATGAGCTGAAGATTCGAGACCGCGGTCAAAGTATAGTGCTTTTTCATCTCTTCCGTCACAGGGCCCAGCGCGATCGTCCTTGTGACATCCGTTGTACCGGTCAGATACTGTCCGCCGGAGTCCACAAGGAGCATTCCCTCGGGCTTTAGCGCCGCATCGCTGATCCCCGGAACGGCTGTGTAGTGCATCATCGCCGCATTTGCGCCGTAAGCCGAGATCGTCTCAAAGGACAGGCCCATAAAATCCGGAAGCTCCGCCCTCAGGCCGTCCAGATACGCCGCGGCGCCGGACTCCGTGACAGGCTCTTTCTCCTTGTCGCTCACCCGCTCCGTCACCCACATGATAAACCGGCAGAGCGCCGCGCTGTCCTTCTTATAGCATTCTCTGAGGTTGGCCATCTCCACGGGATTCTTGACGCACTTAAAGGCCTCCAGAGGGTTGTCCGCCTTGACAAGTCTGTATTTGACGCCGTCTTTCTCAGCCGCGTCCTTATGCGTTTTCTTTCCGGAAGCGCCCTTGGACAGTTTCTTTGCAGCTCTTTTGGAAGCTCTCTTGACGCCTTTCTTCGCGGCCAGATACGCGCTGTAGCTGACAAACGAGGGGTCATACAGGAGGTTCCCCTGATAATCACAGATTAAGAGAAACTCCTCAAAGTTATCGTAGGGAAGGAGTGAGATCCGGTTGAGGGCCGCATAGGCGCGAAGTTCTCCCGTGATCTCCTCTTCCTGAATAAACAGATAGACATTCCGGTCGTCGACCAGCATGTGGCAGAGCGAAACCGGGTTGCACTCGACATCCGAGCCCCGCATATTGAGAAGCCACATGATGCAGTCGAGCTTGCTCTCGATATAGGCCGCGGCGCCTTTTTCGGCCATCTTCTCCCTGAGGCGTGAAACCTTTGATTCAAAAGTCTCACCGGTGTGTTCTTCCGAAAGAAGCAGGACCGGATGGCAGGGCATGGCAGGTCTGTCCTCCCAGACCTGCCCCGCGAGGTCGAGATCCGTCTTTAACTTCGTGCCGTACTTTTTGGCCTTTTTCCCCAGCTCTCTGCCCTTGCCGCAGGGTACGCACCTTCCGTCAAAACCGATGACGGCGCCTTCCTTCATCTTCTCTTCAAGGCAGGCAGAGACCGCGGGAACCCCGGGCTCTCCCATTTTCATAAGTCCGATGCCGGACCCCTCCAGTTCCGCGGCCGCCTGGATAAAGTAGCGGCCGTCTGTCCACAAATACGCTTCCGAAAGGCCTACGACCAGGGTTCCGGCCGATCCCGTAAATCCGCTGAAATACTCTCTTGCCCGGAAAAATTCCGCCACGTATTCCGAATTATGGTAGTCCGCCGAGGGGATCACATAATACTCAATTCCCTCTGACCGCATCAGAGCCCGAAGCTTTTCAATTCTGTCACTATGTATACTGCTCATATTTTTCTCCGTACTCCCTGCCTTTGTCAAAGGCCGAGAAATTTCTTAACTTCCTTTTTCATCGCTTTCCTGTCGCAGACAATATCGTGAAGGACAGGCGCATCCCGGAGGTCGCTGACTGCCTTGGGAACCGGAACGCCCGCCGTCTCGCTGAGCCTGTCCGCAAGCTCCAGATCCGGGAGGGACGTGTCTTTTCCGAGGGCCTTCATGACGGAGCCCTCGAATTTAAAGGGGCTGGCCGTCGAGTCGATCACTGCGGGCGTCGCGTCGCCCGTCTCGCGAAGATACCTTCTGTACACGCTGCTCGCGACAGCTGTGTGCGGGTCGATCACATATCCGTCATTTTCGTAGACTGTCCGGATCTCCCTTGCTGTCTCTTCTTCATCCGCATAGCCGCTTATGAAGTCCGAAAGTCCTTCCCTCATCTCCTCCGTGATGGTATAACTTCCGTTTTTCGACAGCGCCTTCATAAACTTAGCGCACCTTGCCGGATCCTCCCCGCCGATGTGGTAGATCAGCCTCTCGAGGTTACTGGAGATCAGGATGTCCATGGAGGGAGAGCTGGTGAGGATAAACTCCCTGTTCCGGTTGTACTCACCCGTCATAAAGAAGTCAAAGAGGACCTTGTTGGAGTTGGACGCGCAGATCAGTTTCCCCACGGGAAGTCCCATGCGTTTCGCATAGTACGCCGCGAGGATATTTCCGAAGTTTCCGGTAGGAACGACAAAATTCACCGGGTCTCCCTCTTCGATCACGCCATCCTTAAGAAGCCTTGTGTACGCGTAGACGTAATAGACGATCTGAGGCGTCAGGCGGCCGATATTGATGGAATTGGCAGAGGAGAACTGCATTCCGTGGGCGGCCATCTCTTTCACGAGAGCCTTGTCCGTGAAGAGTTTCTTGACACTTGTCTGCGCGTCATCGAAATTGCCGTTTATGCCGATTACCCGCGTGTTTTCGCCCACCGTCGTCACCATCTGTCTCTCCTGGATCGGAGATACGCCGTTCTTGGGATAAAAGACCATGATCCTGGTCCCCTTCACGCCGGCAAAGCCCTCCAGCGCCGCTTTTCCCGTGTCTCCGCTCGTCGCTGTCAGGATCACGATCTCACCTGCCGCCCCGTTCTTCGCGGCCGCGGTCGTCATCAGGTGGGGCAAAATAGAGAGCGCCATATCTTTAAAAGCAATCGTCGGTCCGTGGAACAGCTCCAGATACCACGCGTCCCCCGATTTGCGGAGAGGGGCGATCTCGGGCGTGTCAAATTTGCTGTCATACGCGTTCTGAATGCACCTTTTCAGTTCCTCCTCCGTGTAATCCGAAAGAAGAAGCCGCATGACTTCATAGGCCACTCCGCGGTAGTCCATGGCGGAGAGGTCTCTCAGCCCGGTCTCCAGCTTAGGGATCGAAGTGGGAACATAGAGCCCGCCGTCTTCGGGAAAGCCGCGAAGGATCGCCTGGGAGGCTGTGACCGGTGCGCCCGATGAGCGTGTGCTTTTGTACATGATTTCCATGAGATGCTTCCTTTCTTACTCTTATTAGGGCCCGCGGAGCGGGCTCCGAACGAAACCTATGGGTGTTAGTGTATCATAAACGTTTGGTAATGGCAAAATAGAAAGCGAAATGATACTATAGTGTTGTATTTACTAACTTTATCCCCGTGTAACTGTTTTGACAAGAGGTCAGCATGCGTATTATCAGTAAACCCATCGATTCCGAATCGCAGAACGAACTTTTAGAGAGTGTCTCCCCTCTGTCCGATCTCCTCTTTCTCGATATCGAGACAACAGGACTCAGCTCTGACCATCACTGTGTATATCTGATCGGCTGCCTTTACCACCAGCCGGACGGCTGGAATCTGATCCAGTGGATGGACAATACCGGCAGCGGCGAAAAGGAGATCCTCTCCTCATTTCTTCTGTTCGCGTCCGGCTACAGGACGCTGATCCACTACAACGGCGACCGCTTCGATCTTCCTTTTCTGAGAAAGCGCTTCGAAGCGCACGGACTCACGGACACGACAAAGGATATGGAATCGCTGGACCTCTACAAGGTGATCCTTCCCTGCCGGCGTCTTCTGGGGCTGTCCGATTACAGGCAGCAGACCATGGAAGCGCTCCTCGGGACCGGAAGAGACGAACAGGAAAGCGGCGGGGACCTGATCAGGGTTTACCGAAAGTACCTGGCCGACCCGGAGGCGGAGCTTCTTCAAAAGCTTCTTTGGCACAACGAGGCCGATGTGACGGGCCTCCTCGCCCTGACCCCGCTTCTTCTCTACAGAGACCTCGAGGACGCGCAGTTTCGGGTGCGCCGCGTACAGGCCAACTACTACACGGATTATGACGGCTCCCGAAAGGAAGAGATCTTCATCTTCTTCAAACTAAAGCGACCGCTCCCCGCGCCCGTGTACGCATCCGCCGACCACTGCTATGTCAAAATAGAGGGCGATGACGGGACGCTCAAGATCCCCCTGTATACGGAAGTCATGAAGTACTTCTATGCCAATTACAAGGATTACTATTTTCTCCCCGCCGAAGACATGGCAGTCCACAAGTATCTGGCCGGCTATGTGGAAAAGAGCCGCCGGGTCCAGGCAAAGCCCGAGACCTGCTACACCAGAAAGGAGGGCTCGTTCCTTCCCCAGTGGGATCTTTTCAAAAAGCCCTTTTTCAAGCGCGGATACAGGGACAGCGATCTGTTCTTTGAATTTACCGACGACTGCAAGAGGGACAGGGCCTTCCTCTCCGACTATGCAGCCTACGTCTTTACCCACATCAAAAACAGCAGGGGGCCTTCCCCCGCACAATAAAAAGAGTCAGGATCTCATGGATCCTGACTCTTTTATTGTTGTAGTCCGATCAGTGTCCGGAGGACTCTGCCGATTATTCCTCGTCGCCCTCGTGAGCCTTGATGTAGGCGTCTACATCAACCGATACGATGTCGGAATCCTCTTTCGCGCGCTCTGCAGCACGTCTTGCTCTCTCTTCTTCGATCAGAAGCTGCTTGACGCTGAGGCTGATCTTGTTGCTGTCTTCGTTGAAGTCAACAATCTTCGCGGTAACCTCCTGGCCTACCTTGAGGACGTCAGCAGGTTTCTCAACGTGCTCTCTCGCGATCTGGGAGACATGAAGGAGTGCATCGATGCCGGGTTCAAGTTCCACGAATGCGCCAAAGTCGGTCATTCTGGCAATGTTACCTGTGACAACTGTGCCTACTGCATATTTCTCAGCTGCGCCTGCCCAAGGGTTCTCCTCGGGGAACTTCAGGGAAAGAGCGATCTTGCTGCCCTGGATGTCCTTGATGAGGACACGGAGCTGCTGGCCTACCTTGAAGACCTTCTTGGGATTCTCTACACGGCCCCAGCTCATCTC